>JBDRDG010000144.1:0-4393 GCA_043821045.1 Candidatus Omnitrophota bacterium
TTGCATTTTGATTTGTTGGATGATAAAGGCAAGGTATAGACAATAAACTTTTTTAAGGAGATAATTATAAGCGGAGGCATGCATGAAACTTTTCATCGATACGGCTAATCCGGATGAGATTAAGAAGGCCGACTCTTACGGCGTTTTAGACGGCGTTACGACAAACCCCAGTCTGTTGGCGAAAGAAAAAAACGATCCGATAACACAGTTAAGAAAAATCTGCGCGCTTGTTAAAGGGCCGGTGAGCGCCGAGGTTGTTGCCGATAATTTCGATGATATGGTCGAGGAAGCAAGGTCGTTGGTGGAAATTGCCGGCAATATCGTCATTAAAGTTCCTTCCACAATTCAGGGATTACAAGTGACAAAAGAGCTTACCTCTTTAGGGATTAAGACAAATTTGACCTTGTGTTTTTCCTCTTCACAGGCTTTGCTGGCGGCGAAAGCCGGCGCTACTTTCGTATCGCCGTTTGTCGGCAGGCTAGATGATGTTTCTACCGATGGTATGAGTTTAGTTAATGATATAAAACTCATCTACTCTAATTTTGCTATTACCACGCAAATTATCGTCGCTTCTATACGCCATCCGATACATTTCGTTGAATCAGCCCGTATCGGCGCCGATATCGTTACGGTTCCTTTTTCTGTGATCGAAAAACTAATGGAACACCCTTTGACCGATATCGGCATTAAACGTTTTCTTGATGACTGGCAAAAACTGCAGGAAGAGCTGAAAAAATGAGATTGAGAATACTCTTTTTTTTCGCCATATTATTATTTTCTTCGTCTGTTTTCGCTCAAGAGAAATCCATTCCGGTTATTATTGACGGTGATGAAGTCGTTTATAATAAGGCGGAGGAAGTAATTACCGCTAAAGGCAATGTCGTGATGAAACAGGAGGATACTATATTAGAGTGCGACGAGGCGATTTACGACGTCAATAAAGGTATGGTCTATGTCAAAGGCAATTTTAAAATTAAAAAAGGCGTGGTGGAACAGGCCAGCGGCACGGAAGGCGTTTATGATTTTAATAGTCATACGGGAGAAGTTAAGAATATACGCATGGAATCTTTCCCTTCTTTTTCCGAAGCTCTGGAGGGAGAAAAGATATCGGATAACGAGTATTTGCTTCGTCACGGCTACATTACAACCTGTGATTTGAAAGACCCCCATTACCGCGTGGTGAGTAACCGGATTAAGATTTATCCCGGTGACAGGGTGGTTGCCAGAAATGTCCGTTTCGTCGTTGGCAAAATACCTGTTTTCTACACGCCTTATTACTCCCATTCATTAAAAGATAAACATTCTCCCGTTGAGGTCATTCCCGGCAAAAACAAAGAGTGGGGCCAATATGTCCTTACTAACTGGCGTTATTATTTTAACGATAACAGGCGCGGCTGGGTTCACGCTGATTGGTATGAAAAGCGTGGGTGGGGGTATGGTTTTACTCATAACGACAACAGCACTTCGTTAGGAGATTTTTTAATCGATGGCTATTTACTCGAAGACAAAATGTACGAGTTAGATAAACGCAACTCTCTTTTTGATCTTTATCACGATCAGAGGAGGAATTTATCGTCACCAAAATACTTGGAAGACGACCGTTACAAACTTAAACTTGCCTATCAAGGATATCCTTTGAATGGCGTAAATATCGCTGGCGTGTCTTTATCTCCTTTATCAGTTAGCGGAGAGTTTAGTAAACTTTCCGATGAGTTTTTTATGCAAGATTACTTTTATGACCGATATGAAGCAGGGCAAGCCGAAGATTCTTATCTGGTAGCAGATTACCCATTTTCTAACTCTTCTTTGTCGATGCTTATGAGGAAGCGAACAAACCGTTTTGTTACACAAGTAGAATATTTGCCGAAGTTGGAATACAATTATTACACACAATCAATCGAAGATTTACCTATATATTTTAATTCAGAGGCATTTTTATCTAATACTACGAAGCAATTCTCCCGTGTAGATAATGACGAGTATGCTAACCGTTTTCATAGCCACAATGTTTTAAGCTATCAGAAAAGATTTTTCTGGATCAATGCTATGCCGTACGTAGGAATGTATAGCACGTATCATTCAAGAAATCCCGCTGGCAGCAAAGATATATGGCGACAGGCTGCCGAGACGGGAGTAACTTTAAATACCAATTTCTATAAATTCTTTAAAGACGAGTTTAATTTGTTCGGAGATAGGATAGTAAAATCACGTCATGTTATAACGCCGAAGGTAGAATATGAATATATACATACTCCTACCAAAGCATCGGGTGAATTCTTCCAGTTTGACACATATGATAAGTTGCAAAGAAAGGCAGTAACAACTTTTACCCTGGAAAACAGTTTACAAGTTAAAACTCTTGATAGCGCTTGGACATATGTATATTTGGCTCCATCTGTAGATTATATACATAACGAGGAAGGTAAAGGAAGCTATTTTAATGTGATTAAGACTGACCTTGATATTTTCCCCAAGCCATGGGTATCGTTAGAGACGGAGAGTCAGTATAGTGTCTTAATAAGAAGAATAAACACATTTAATGCGGAAATGAATCTTACAGACACTAGTAGCGAGGGTAGATATGGTATTAAACTAGGGCATAGATATTCGCGAGCTAGTAGCACGCAGGGCACATTAGAATTAGATTTAAAGATTACACCAAAATTGTTTCTTGAAAATTACCTCCGTTACGAATATAATACAGGAGATTTTCAAGAACAGGCGTATAGGTTGAAAGTTGATCTTCATTGCTGGTGGATGGATTTAGAGCTGCTTATAGATGATGAGAGTGATTGGGCTTTTCAAGTCATGTTTACTTTGAAAGCTTATCCGCGTAAAGGGCGCGTGCGTTACGCTCATACTTATAAGAGAGTGTATGATAGGTTCTAGCAGTTAAGAAGCTATCAGCCATCAGCTTCAAATATAATGAATTAAGCTGACAGCTGAAGACTGAAAGCTGAAAACAATTTGAGTTTTGTGTTTTACAAATGTTGGAGGTTTTATGGCTGTTGATAAGAGACATTCAATTTGCGTTGTTGGCGCCGGCCATGTGGGCCTTGTCGCCGCGGCCTGTTTCGCCGATTTAGGCAACAGAGTTTTTTGCGTTGATAGTGATAAGAAAAGAATAGCCGACCTTAAGAAAAATATTGTTCCTTTCTTTGAACCGCAGCTGGCTAAGATTGTTAAGAAAAATGTTAAAAACAAAAGGCTAAAGTTTGACGCTGTTCTCGGCAGATGTATCGCCGATTCCGGTATTATTTTTATCGCCGTGGGCACGCCGCCGCAGGAAGACGGCTCAGCCGATTTATCTTTCATAGAAAACGTCGCCCAAGTGGTGGCCAAAAATTTAAATAATTACAAACTTATTGTGGGAAAATCAACCGTGCCGGTGCATACGGGAACTAAGATTAAAGAGACCATACTTCGTTACAGAAAAAATAATGTTAGTTTTGATGTCGCTTCAAACCCGGAGTTTTTAAGGGAAGGAAAAGCGATTCACGATTTCTTTTGTCCCGATAGAATCGTTATCGGCGTTGAGTCAAAAAGAGCCGAGACAATATTGAAAGAAATCTACCATCCTTTAAAAGCCCCCGTAGTAGTAACCGATATTAACACGGCGGAGTTGATAAAACACGCTTCCAACTCCTTTTTGGCCGTGAAGATTTCCTTTATCAATGCGGTGTCGCGCGTATGTGATTTGGCCGGCGCCGATGTAAAGAAAGTAGCTTATGCTATGGGTTTGGATAAGAGGATAGGCAAAGAATTTCTTGATGCCGGTCTTGGCTACGGCGGTTTTTGTTTCCCAAAAGATTTAGAAGCCTTCGTCTGGATATCGAAACGATTAGGCTATGATTTTTCTTTGCTCAAAGAAGTAAAAAAAATCAATGAAGATCAAAAGAGGTATTTTGTTGAGAAAATAAAAGAGACAATATGGATTATAAAAGGTAAGAAAATTGCTGTTTTGGGATTGTCGTTTAAGCCCGACACCGATGATCTGCGTTTCGCGCCATCGATATCTATTGTTAAGGCTTTTGTTGATGAAGGTGCCGAAGTCCGTTTGTATGATCCGCAAAGCATGGAGGAGGCGAAAAAGATTTTTCAAGAAAAGGATGTTAAGTTCTGTAAAGACGCTTACGGCGCGCTTGTAGACTGTGACTGCGTCTGTTTCTTAACCGAATGGGAGGAATTTAAGAGTCTGGATTTAAGAAAAATCAAGCGATTGATGCGTTTTCCTTTTATCGCCGACGGCCGTAATATGTTTGATAGAGGAGATTGTGAGGATTTAGGTTTTCAGTATGTGGGGATGGGACGATAATTGTAGCGTATAGCGGATAGCGTGTAGCGTATAGGGTGGAGATTAGAATAATATCAAATAAGTAAAAAGACGGGGAAG
>JBDRDG010000145.1:0-14122 GCA_043821045.1 Candidatus Omnitrophota bacterium
GGCACATTTACCTGGCGGGCTAAGAGTATATGCTCGCGGGTCTGCGGCATAGGCCCATCGGTTGCGGCGACTACTAAAATTGAACCGTCCATTTGCGCCGCGCCGGTAATCATGTTTTTAATATAATCAGCGTGGCCGGGACAATCTATATGCGCATAGTGGCGCTTTTCCGTTTCATATTCGACATGAGAAATATTTATTGTCAGACCTCTTTCTTTCTCTTCCGGTGCCTTGTCTATATCTTCATAGGCTAAAGCTTTTGCCTGCCCTTTTAATGATAAATATTTTGTTATAGCGCTTGTCAAAGTAGTCTTACCGTGATCGACGTGACCGATAGTTCCAATGTTTACATGAGGTTTGTTTCTTACAAACTTCTCCTTAGCCATTAGACACCTCCTTTAATCCGGGATTCTCCCATTTTAATTGAATTCATATTATTTTCATTTAGCTAAACAATTAGCTATGAGTTATAACCGTTTGATTACAAAGTCCTTACATCCCCAATATTTTTACAATAACCTCATCGGGAACTTTACCATAGCATAAAGGTTCTATTGTATACGATGCGCGCCCTTGTGTCAAGTTTCTTATTGTATCGGCGTAGTTAAAAACTTCTCTTAGGGGCACTTCGACTTTAACTATCCTTACGTTCTTGCGATCAGCGATTAACAATATCTTCGCCCGGCGCGTATTCAAATCGGCAATGACTTGACTAACATAGTCGAGCGGCGTTAACACTTCTAATCCCATTATCGGTTCAAGCAGAATAGATTTGGCTTTACGCAAACCATCCTTAACAGCCATCTGGGCCGCGATTTTAAAGGCCAATTCTGACGAATCAACTTCATGATAGGTCCCATCGATCAATGTCAATTTAATATCGGTAACGGGATAACCACCAAGGACACCACAGTTTGTTGCCTCAAAGACACCTTCTTTTACCGCTGGTATGAATGCGCGCGGTATAACCCCGCCTTTTATCTTGTTATCAAAGGAAACCCCGCCTCTTGTCTGCGGTTCAATAAGAAGCACGACATGTCCGTATTGACCGCGGCCACCGGTTTGCTGGACGAATTTACCCTGAGATTCAACGTGCTTTGTTACAGTCTCTTTATAAGCGACCTGCGGTTTCCCAATACGCGCTTCGACTTTAAAATCGTTAAGTAAACGGTCAACCATGATCTCAAGATGAAGTTGTCCCATGCCGGAAATTATATTCTGTCCCGTATCGGGATTATATGTAATCTTAAACGAAGGGTCTTCTTCGGACAATTTCTTAAGAGCGCCAAACAGCTTGTCTTGATCGGCTTTGGTTCTTGGTTCAATAGCCAGGGATACTACCGGTTCGGGAAACTTAATCTCTTCAATAAGCAAAGGTTGTTTGTTGTCGCAAAGGGTATCGCCGGTAACTGTTTCTTTTAATCCCACAAAACATACAATATCGCCTGCTTTCGCCTCGTTAATTATCTCCTGACGATTAGCATGCATTCGCACTATTTTGGTTATCTTTTCATTCACTTTTCTGGTCGCATTATAGACATTGGCTGAAGTAGAGATTTTCCCCGAATATATCCGGATATAAAACAACTTCCCGACAAAGGGATCAGTAAAAACCTTAAAACAAAGAGCACAAAAAGGGGCATTAACGCTGATTTCCCGTTCCTGGACCTGCTGGCCATCAAGTGAATAACCTTTCAAAATTTTTGAATCCTGCGGCGAAGGTAAAAAATCACACATGGCATCTAAGAGCAACTGAATACCTTTATTCTTTAAGGCCGAGCCGCAGAGAACAGGAAACAACTTATTGGCAATTATGTTTTTACGCATAACCGGAATGAAATCTTCCTGGCTTAATTTATCGCCGGTAATAAACTTCGCCATCAGCTTATCATCCAGTTCGGCTAAACTTTCAATAAGTTTATCGCGTAAAGAAGCCGCCTGATCAGCCATCTCGGGAGGGATATCACAGCATGATTTTTTCTCACCAAGCTGATCATCGGCATAGTAAGCCTTGTTTTTTATCAAATCCACTATACCAACGAAATTATTATCTTGATAAATCGGCATTTGAATCGCTACGGCATTGGCGGCTAACTTCTCACGAATCTCCCTTACTACAGACGAAAAATCAGCTCCCGCTCTATCCATCTTATTGACAAAAGCGATCCTTGCGATATGGTATTTATCAGCCTGTCGCCAAACCGTCTCGCTCTGCGGTTCCACTCCGCCTACGCCGCAAAAGATTACTACGGCGCCATCAAGTACTTTTAATGACCGCTCTACCTCTACCGTGAAATCAATATGTCCGGGCGTATCAATGATATTAATATTATACCCCCGCCAACGGCAATTGGTTGCCGCACTGGTTATGGTAATGCCGCGTTCGCGCTCTTGTTTCATCCAATCAGTCGTAGCCGTACCGTCATCGACTTCACCCATTTTATAAAGCCTGCCGCTGTAATAAAGCACGCGCTCGGTGATAGTGGTTTTTCCGGCATCAATATGCGCGACAAAACCGACATTTCTTATTAGTTCTAACTCTTTCATTTTCAATGTTGTTACGCTCACAGGCTTCCTTTTAATGGACATCCACCGACTAGCATGGTAGATTTGTATGTTATCCTTCGCCCAGGACATCCCGTATTTTCGGGATCCCGCTATATACTAAATTTACGGTGCGGGAAATTCCTTCGACGAAGTTTAGCCACAGTCGACTAAAATTTAAAATGAGCAAAAGCTTTATTTGATTCCGCCATTTTATGGGTGTCTTCTTTTTTCTTAACAACCGCCCCTTCACCTTTATAAGCAGCAATAATCTCTTCGGCAAGTTTCAAACTCATCGGCTTACCTTTTCGTTTACGGGCGAACTCACGCATCCAGCGCAAGGCGATTGATACACCTTGTAATTTTGTAACTTCCGTGGGAACCTGATAAGTAGCTCCGCCGATTCTGCGCGGCCTAACGCGTAAGCGCGGCCGGGCATTTTCCAAGGCGTCAAAAAATATTTTTAACGGATCCTCTTTTAACCGGTCTTTGACTATATCAAGCGACTTATAAACTATTTTCTGGGCGCAAGTCTTCTTACCATCAAGCATTATGATATTAGTAAAGTGCCCGATGATTTCTGAATCATACAGCGGGTCGGCTTTTACAACTCTTTTGGGCGCTTGTCTTCTCCTCATTTTATCTTTCCCCTTTTTTTCTATTTCGGCCTTTTTGCGCCGTATTTTGAACGTGACTTCTTCCTGTTCTGCACACCTTGGGTATCGAGAGTCCCGCGCACGATATGATACCGCACACCGGGTAAATCCTTTACCCTTCCGCCTCTTACCAAGGTAATAGAATGTTCCTGAAGGTTATGTCCCTCGCCGGGGATATAAGCCGTCACTTCCTCCTGGTTAGTCAAGCGCACACGGGCAATTTTACGCAGAGCTGAATTGGGCTTTTTAGGAGTCATCGTCCTAACCTGGATACAAACCCCACGCTTCTGCGGGCATCGTTTTAAAGCCGGCGACTTTGTTTTACGCTTTTTTTGAACACGTGCTTTTCGAATCAACTGTGCTATTGTTGGCATTTCTCCACCTCAACCTCTCTATATCGTTTTAAACCCGTCCCAGTAGGAACTAAATGTCCTACAATTACATTTTCCTTCAATCCTTTTAACTCATCAATTTTTCCGCTGCTTGCGGCATCGGTCAAAACCCGCGTAGTTTCCTGAAAGCTCGCCGCCGAAATAAAACTTTTTGTGTTCAGGCTTGCTTTTGTAATACCTAATAGAAGCGGCGAGGCTTTGGCCGGTTTTCCGTTTTTCTTTAAAACTCTCTCGTTTTCCTTATAAAAATCCCATTTATCAACCGCCTCTCCCGGCAGAAAAGTTGTATCTCCGGCATCGACGATCTTTATTTTCTTCAGCATTTCACGGATAATCAGCTCAATGTGCTTATCGCTTATCCGTACTCCCTGGAGACGATAAACCTCCTGAATCTCATTTACCAAATATTCCTGTAAAACTTTGTCGCCACAGACCCGCAAGATATCCTGCAAAACAATCGGCCCTTCGGTTAGCTGTTGACCGGCAACAACCTGGTCGCCACGATAAACGATAGGATGGTTTCCCGGCGGTATCATATACTCACGTTTTATACCAGTTGTACTCCTTACAATTATTTTCCGCTCTCCTTTTTCCTCTTTAAATTCTACGAATCCGTCAAGTTCACTTATGATCGCCGGATTCTTTGGCCGGCGGGCCTCAAACAACTCAGCAACACGGGGAAGACCACCGGTAATATCTCTTGTTTTCGCCACTAATCGCGGCGTCTTTGCGATTATATCACCGGCTTCAATCCGATCGTTTTCACCAACCATTATATGGGCACCGGTAGGAATAGAATAGATTCCAAGAACCTCGTCTTTTTCCGATAAAATCAAAATTTGGGGATGGTACTCACCCTTAAAATCGATAACGATTCTTTCTTTCCGGCCGGTAATCAAATTCATCTCTTCCTGAATTGTTATCCCTTCGACGATATCTTCAAACTTTACCTTTCCGTTTACCTCAGTAAGAATTGGCGATGAATAAGGATCCCAACGAACAACAATCTTATCTTTCTCTATCGTCTCATTTTCAGCCAGAAGAATAAACGATCCTTGCGGTATGGGATTTCGCTGTAGTTCTATCCCTTTGCCATCGTTAATGCTTATCATGCCGTTACGATTAAGGACAATAAAATGTTTTTTCTTAGCGGCAATTTTTAACCCGTGATATTTAACTACGCCTGTCTCTCTTGCTTTAATGAAAGAACGCTCGGCAATACGCGAAGCAGTTCCTCCGATATGAAATGTCCGCATCGTAAGCTGGGTTCCCGGTTCACCAATAGACTGGGCGGCAATGACTCCTACGGCCTCGCCGATTTCGATCATTTTCCCCGTGGCTAAATTCCTGCCGTAACATTTTACGCAAACACCACGTTCTGATTCACAAGTCAATCCGCTTCGTATACGAATTTTTTCGATACCGAGCTTCTCTATCTTTTCAGCCTTCTCCTCAAGGATCTCTTCGCCAACCTTAATAATAACCTCATCGCTGACAATATCAACTATGTTATCTAAACCGACGCGCCCGACAATTCTTTCCTGCAAAGACACGACAACTTCATCGCCTTCAACTATCTCCGAAAGAGCGATGCCATTTACCGTGCCACAGTCTTCCTCAATGACAATAACCTCTTGGGCGACATCTACTAAACGACGCGTTAAATAACCGGCATCAGCGGTTTTCAACGCTGTATCGGCCAAGCCTTTACGGGCACCGTGCGTAGATATAAAATACTCTAATACGGTCAATCCCTCGCGAAAATTGGAAATAATCGGCGTTTCGATAATTTCTCCCGATGGTTTAGCCATAAGTCCCCGCATCCCGGCAAGCTGACGCATTTGCAGACGTGATCCGCGCGCGCCGGAATCAGCCATCATAAAAATCGGGTTAAAAAAATCGAGATTTTTAAATACGTAGTCAGACACGCGATCAGTCGTCTTTGTCCAAATATCAATTATTTTATTGTGCCTCTCGCGTTCAGTTATAATCCCGCGGCGGTACTGTTCCTGTACTTTATTAATTTCCGCGTTGGCCTCGGCAATACACTCGGTTTTCTGTTCGGGAATCTTCAAATCATCCATGCCAATGCTTACGCCTCCCTCTGTCGCGTAGGTAAAACCCAGCTCTTTTAATTCATCAAGGAGCTGAATTGTCGCGCTATGACCAAAGTATTTATAGCATTCGGTAACTATATCGGATATCTTTTTCTTGTTTAAAATTTCATTGATAAAAGGGAAACCATCCGGCAGGACTTGGTTAAAAATAATCCTTCCTACAGTCGTCTCGACAAGATCGCTTTTGCCGTTTTTTTTAATCCTTATTTTTACTTTCGCATGCAAATCTACCTCTTCATCCTGATAAGCAGTTACTGTTTCGTCGTAATTTGAAAAGATAACGCCTTCTCCCCGCGCTTTATCTTTTGAGACAGTTAAAAATCTACATCCGAGGACCATATCTTGACTGGGAGTAAGAACCGGCCGGCCGTCGGCAGGGGAAAATATATTGTTAACTGAAAGCATAAGTAATTTCGCTTCCGTCTGGGCTTCCAATGATAAAGGCACGTGGACTGCCATCTGGTCCCCGTCAAAATCAGCGTTGAAAGCGGCACAGACAAGAGGATGTAGTTTTATCGCTTTGCCTTCAACTAATATGGGATAAAAAGCCTGAATACTTAAGCGGTGCAATGTGGGGGCGCGGTTAAGAAGTACAGGATGTCCTTTAATTACCTCTTCAAGAATATCCCAGACTTCAACACGGGCACGTTCAACCATCCGTCTTGCCCCGCGAATAGTATGAACAAACCCTCTTTCCCTAAGTTTTTTAATGATAAACGGCTCAAAAAGTTCCAAGGCCATTTGTTTAGGAATGCCGCATTGATAAAGCTTAAGATTCGGTCCGACAACAATCACACTTCTGCCGGAATAATCAACGCGTTTACCTAAAAGGTTCTGGCGAAAACGGCCCTGTTTTCCTTTAAGCATATCGGAAAGACTCTTCAAAGGCCTATTTTGCGGACCCATAACCGGCCGGCCATGCCGCCCGTTTTCAAGAAGAGCATCAACCGCTTCCTGAAGCATTCTTTTCTCATTCCGGATAATAACTTCCGGTGCGCCGAGAGATATCAATTTCTTCAATCGATTATTACGATTAATAACCCGGCGATAAAGATCGTTTAAATCGGAAGAAGCAAATCTACCTCCCTCTAGGGGAACTAAGGGGCGTAAATCAGGAGGGATGACGGGAATATTTTCCAGAATCATCCACTCCGGCTTATTGTCTGACCGCCGCAGATCTTCCAAAATCTTTAAGCGCTTGAGAAGTTTTCTGTTAACGGCTATTGTCTTTGCTTCGGCAAGCTCTTTACGTATAGTCTTAGTCAATTTATCGACATCTATTTCTTTCAACAGCTCTTTTACCGCTTCGGCGCCGATCTTGATTTTCGCCGCGCCTTTATATTCACTTAACACCTTCTGATACTCCTCCTCTTTTAACAACTGTTTCTTTTTTAAAGGAGTATCGCCGGGGTCAATTACAATATGCTCTTCATAATAAATAACCTTCTCTAAGCTTCGCAGTCCTATATCCAAAATCGCCGATATCCGCGACGGCATAACTTTAAAAAACCATATATGGGTAACGGGAGAAGCCAAATCTATGTTGCCCATGCGCTGGCGACGGGAAGAAGAATGAATAATCTCTACGCCACAACGATCACACCTTGTCCCTTTGAACTTTATGCCTTTAAGTTTTCCACAGTGACACTCCCAATCTCTAACCGGTCCAAATATTTTTTCGCAAAAAAGGCCGTCTTTTTCCGGCTTCAACGTGCGGTAATTAAGCGTTTCCGCCTTTTTGACTTCGCCGCTGGACCATGATTGTATTGCTTGGGGAGAAGCCAATCTTATACTAATCCTATCAAAAAAACTTTCGTTGCTACCCATCTATTAAACTCCTTTTTTATCAGGCATGATTATTTTAATCGAAGCGGCAAAATTCAAAATCACCATTATTATTTATTTAATCTTTGTGTCTTTTTCCGCTCTTATGTCAAGACATAACCCTTGGAGCTCGCGCATTAAAACATTAAATGATTCCGGTACGGAAGGGCTAAATTTCTGTTCGCCTCTTACGATAGCTTCATAGATACGCGTTCGACCTTCAACATCATCGCTTTTTACAGTCAATATCTCCTGCAAGGTAAATGCCGCGCCATATGCTTCCAGTGCCCATACTTCCATCTCACCGAAACGCTGTCCGCCAAACTGTGCCTTACCACCAAGCGGCTGCTGAGTGATAAGAGAATATGGACCAATTGCCCGGGCATGTATTTTATCATCGACCATATGAACAAGCTTCACAACATACATATAACCGACAGTAATCTTTTGGTCAAAAAGTTTACCAGTATATCCATCATAAACGTCGGTTTTACCGTAGATAGGAAGATCGGCCTCTTGAAGAAGATTTTTTATATCCTGCTCTTTTATCCCGTCAAAAACGGGGCTGGCAATCTTAATGTTGAGTTTTTTCGCCGCCCAGCCAAGGTGTGTTTCCAGGAGCTGGCCGACATTCATTCTTGACGGAACGCCTAAGGGATTTAATATTAAATCAATCGGCGTTCCATCTTCTAAGAAAGGCATGTCTTCCTCTGGTAAAATCTTGCCAATAATACCTTTATTGCCGTGGCGACCGGAAAGTTTGTCGCCTTCGGATATCTTTCTTTTCATCGCAACAAAAATCACAACTTGTTTTAAAACACCGGTAGGCAATTCATCGCCTTTACGAATCTTAGCAGTTTCCAGCTCCTGCTCCATCTGTAGTTCCTGCAGCCTCTCTTCATACATGGCAATAATTTCACGCACTTCTTCGTTATCTTCAATATCCTTAGCGGTAATTTTCGATTCGCTTTTACCTAAAATCGCCGCTAAGCGTTTTTTCTTTTCACACTCCATAAGTTCAATCTCTTCACTATAATACTTCTCAATTTCCTTTAAGCGTTTTAACTCTTCGGTCTTATCTTTTTTTGACTTTCTGCCACGGTCCTTACGATGAAAAACATCAATATGCAAAATCACCCCGTTAACACCGGGAGGGACTCTTAAAGAAGTGTCTTTTACCTCGGCGGCCTTCTCGCCGAATATAGCTCGCAGCAACCTTTCCTCCGGTGACAGCTCTTTTTCTGTCTTAGGAGTGACTCTCCCCACCAGAATATCATCGGGCATTACTTCAGCGCCGATACGGATAATGCCGTGTTCATCAAGATCTTTTAATGCTTCCTCGCTAACATTAGGAATATCCCTGGTTATATCTTCATTGCCTAATCTTGTTTCGCGCGATTCTACCTCAAAACGCTCAATATGGACGGATGTAAGAACGTCCTCAAAAACCATACGTTCATTTAAAATAATCGCGTCTTCGAAATTGTAGCCGCGCCAAGGTAAAAATGCCACTAAAAGATTTCTACCCAGAGCAAACTCTCCGCCCTTAGTAGCGGCCCCGTCAGCGATAACATCACCTTTACGAACATAAGCGCCTTTTTTTACCAACGGCCGCTGATTAATACATGTGTCCGCGTTGGAACGGTTAAATTTCCTTAATTTATACGCCATGTTATCGATTTTTATCAAGGTGCTATCGACTTCGGTCACATATCCGGAATCTCTTGCCACGACAACCGCGCCACTGTCGCGGGCGACTTTTTCTTCCACACCGGTTCCCACCAAAGCATCTTCGGTGAAAAGCAAAGGCACGCCTTGACGCTGCATGTTAGAGCCCATAAGGGCACGGTTAGCATCGTCATGTTCTAAAAACGGTATAATCGCCGCCGATATAGAAACAATCTGATGCGGTGATACGTCCATATAATGTACTTCCTCAGGACTTACGCGGGGAAATTTACCTTTATAACGGCAATAAATTTTATCTTTTGTTATCTTCCCGTTTTTATCAATATCCGGCAGTACTTGAGCGATCATCGCGTTCTCTTCCTCGTCGGCAGTCAAATATTCCAGGCGATCAAGAACCACACCTTTTTCAACCTTCCGATAAGGTGTAATTAAAAATCCCAGTTGGTTTATTTTTGCGTAAGTAGTAAGGCTCGATAAAAGACCGATATTCGGCCCTTCCGGTGTCTCAATCGGACAAATCCTTCCGTAATGAGAAGGGTGAACATCTCTTACTTCAAATCCTGCCCGCTCGCGTGACAATCCTCCCGGCCCCATAGCCGAAAGACGGCGTTTGTGGGTAATTTCCGCTAAAGGATTGGTTTGATCCATAAATTGTGAAAGCGGGCTGCGGCCGAAGAAATCGTTTAATTGGGCGGAAAAAGCACGCGAGTTTATAAGATGCTGAATAGAAAAATCGGAGTTTGATATTAAAGAACAGCGCTCGAGGAATGTGCGTTCTACTTTAAGCAAACCAACGCGTATTTGATGCTGGAGAAGCTCACCGATAAGCTTTATCCGACGGTTACTAAGGTGATCGATATCATCGGTGTTTTTATCGCCGGCCTTTACTTTCAGCAAATTTTTTAATATTTCAACAATGGTATCTAAATCGATGGTCCGTTTCGCCGTTGAAACATTCATGGAAAGTTTTTTATTCAGCATATAACGTCCGACACGCCCCAAATCATAGCGTTTATGATCAAGAAACATTCTGCGAAAGACTTCTTTAGCGGCATCTAAAGTAACCGGTTCCGTCGGACGCATTTTCTTGTAAAAATCCAATAATGCTTCGTCTTTGTTTGTAGTAGAATCTTTCTTAATCGTGTTTACTAATTCCGGATAGGGCTTATCAGAAAAATATTTGTATATATCGTCATTTGAAGAAAGGCCGAACATACGTAAAAGCTGTGTCGCGGGAAAAGTTTTACGGCGATCGACAATCGTGCTTAAAATATCATTTATGTCGCAGCGAAATTCCAGCCAATAACCGCGATAAGGTATAATCCGCGCATAATACATTCTTTTACCGGTAAGGTGCTGTTCTTCTTCAAAGATTACGCCGGGAGAACGCTGCAATTGACTGACAATAACACGTTCGTCACCGTTAATGATAAAAGAACCGATATCGGTTATAAGAGGGATATCCCCTAAATATATCTCCTGTTCTTTAATCGTTTTCGAAGACTCAATCAAACGCAAGCGTATCCTTAAAGGGGCGGCATAAGTTTGCGAACGACGCCGGCACTCTTCTATACTGTAACGCGGCCGGCTCAAACCATAGTCAAGAAACTCTAAACTGTACTGTCCATTAGCACTTTTAATCGGAAAAACCTCTTTGAATATCTCCTGCAAACCCAGATTTTTTCTTTTTTCCGGCAGTAAATCCGACTGAAGGAACTCACGGAAAGAGCGCGATTGATGATCCAAAAGATGGGGCATAGGAATATTACTATTCGTCCTTGAAAATGATTTTCGCTTGATCCATTTCATTTTTTACCCCTTAATAAATTGTCCTATTTTATTTCTGTTACTTTTGTTTATTACCCCAGAATACTCTAAGGATCATGCCCAAAAAAGAATAGGGTTATTTAAGTTCAACAACTGCGCCAGTCGCTTCTAATTTCTTTTTGATCTCCTCCGCCTCTTCTTTGGCAACATTTTCTTTCACTGTTTTCGGAGCGGAATCAACCAACTCCTTAGCTTCTTTTAATCCTAGCTCAGTAATCACTCTTATCTCTTTGATTACGGCAATTTTATTAGTACCGGCAGAAGTAAGGAGAATGTCAAATGATGTCTTCTCTTCTGCCTCTTCGGCGGCTGCTCCGGAAGCAACGGCAACTCCCGCTATGCCTACGGGAGCAGAAGCTTTTACGCCAAATTTATCCTCACATGCTTTTACTAACTCCGAAAGTTCCAAAACAGTCATTTCTTCGATCATTTTTAGGACATCGTCAATTTTCGCCATGATCTACCTCCTCGATTAGTTATTACCTTTTGACTTTTTATCTTTAATTTCGCTAATAACCCAGACAAATTTCAACAACATGTTATTTAGAACAGCAAGAAAACCGGTCAAAGGTGAAGCTATAGCGCCTACCGCCTGGCCGATAACGACCTCATAAGGCGGAAGCTTGGCAATATCCTCTAAACTCTTAGAATCAAGTCTTTCATCGTTGAGGAAACCACCACGCAAAGAAAAACCCTCATTTTCTTTGGAAAAATCGTTAAGGGTTTTGCATGCGTTGACAATCCCATCACCATCAACAAATACCAACCCCATAGATCCTTCGATGAAATCAGAAAAATCAGAAACCCCCAAACTATCTAAAGCCATCTTCATCAGCGAGTTTTTTGTAACGAAAATAGAAAAATTATCTTTTTTTAAACTGTTGCGCAAGCGATTAAAATTAAACGCCGATACTTTATTAAAGCTGATAAAGAGACGGCCGGGAGAGTGCTCCCATTGGTTTTGCAACTCTTCAACCGTTTTTTCGCGACATATCGAACCTATGTTCTTCACTTATATCTACCTTATCTTCATCTTATATATCTAAATCATGATTGACCGTAGGGTTTTAGCCTAAGTGACGGACTCATTGTCGCCGAAACATAGATACTTTTAATCAATTCTCCTTTTACGCTTGGCGGCTTGCTATTATTCACGGCTTCAAGAAGAACTTTTATGTTTTCAACAAGATTGTTTTTAAGAAAAGAAAGCTTCCCTACTCCTACGGAAAGACAACCGAACTTATCCATGCGAAATTCGATCTTTCCAGCTTTTGCTTCTTTTACCGCATCGGCAATATTATCGCTTACTGTTCCCGTTTTAGGTGAAGGCATCTTACCGCGCGGACCGAGTATTTTTCCCGCCTTACTCACCAGACGCATCATCGAAGGAGTAGATATACATATGTCAAAACCAAACCAGTTATCCTTCATGATTTTATCAATCATCTCCTGTCCGCCGACAAAGTCAGCGCCAGCTTTTTTAGCCTCTTCTTCTTTTTCCGGCTCGCAAAAGACTAAAATTTTTATATCCTTACCGGTCCCGTGGGGAAGAATAACCGAATTCCTTATCACCTGATCGGACTTTTTAGGATCAGCGTTAAGTTTACAGCTTAAATCAACGGTCTGGTCAAATTTAACTGCCGGCATCTTTTGTAAAAGATCAATTGACTCCTATATTGAATAGAGTCTGTCTTCTTCACCTAGACTATACGCCTCTTTATAGCGTTTACTTCTCTTCATTCTCTTTCACCCCTATCCCCATGCTCCGGGCAGTGCCTTCAACGATTCTAATCGCTTGTTCCAAATTGATTGTATTTAAATCGTCCATTTTTTCTTTTGCGATCTCGCGGACCTGTTCGCGCGACACCTCAGCAATCTTTTCCTTCCCCGGCAAACTGGATGCCTTAGCTAAATTAGCCGCGCGTTTAAGGAGAATTGAAGCAGGAGGGCTTTTTATAATAAAATCAAAGCTTCTGTCTTTATATACATTAACAACAACGGGAAGAATTATACCCTCTTTACTCTTTGTCGTATCATTAAAAGCTTTGCAAAATTGCATAATATTAACTCCGTGCTGACCCAATGCCGGACCAACAGGCGGAGCGGGATTAGCGCTGCCGGCGGGAATCTGTAATTTTATCTGGGAAACCGGTTTCTTTTTTTTCTTTACCGCCATATTATTACTAGCTCTTTTTTCTTACTGCCTATATTTTCTCAACTTGCCAAAGTTCCAACTCTACTGGCGTGGTCCGCCCGAAAATTGTAACACTTACTTTTAATTTTCCTTTGGGAAGGTTAACTTCTTCAACGAGACCGTTGAAATTAACAAAGGGGCCTTCGACTACACGCACACTTTCACCGACTTCAAAACTCACCTTCGGGATAGGCTTTGCTTTTGTCTCCTCAACCTTGGCAAGAATCTTCTTCACTTCTTCTTCCGAAAGGGGTGTGGGATCACGGCCAGGGCCGATGAAAGTCGCTATACCCGGTGTTTTCTTTACAAAAAGCCAAGTAATATCATTAAGTTCCATATTAATCAAAATATAGCCGGGAAAATATTTGCGTTCCAATATGCGTTTTTTGCCTAAACGCACTTCCGTCACCTGTTCTTTAGGTATGACGATACGCTCGATTTCGCCTTCCATGCTAAATGCTTTGACACGCGCTTCTAAATTAGCTTTCGCCTTGTCTTCCGCGCCGCTTAAGGTGTGTAATATATACCACTTTTTCATTTAATTAACCACTGGATAAAACGTGACAAACCCAAATCTACTACCGCGATATAGAAAGTCAAAACGCCGGAAGCGACAAGAACAATCAATGTGGCTGCGGTCAATTCTTTCCTTGTTGACCAACTTACCTTCTTTAACTCTGACTGCGTCTCTTTGACAAAAGTTGGAACCCTTTTTACAAGAGAAAATATACCCATAAACTCACCTAATTTTAAAAAAACTCACTAAATACAGGTGAGGCAGGATTTGAACCTGCAACCCCCGGTTTTGGAGACCGGCGCTCTAGCCAAATTGAGCCACTCACCTAACAGTAAAGACATTTAGGCTTTTGTCTCTTTGTG
>JBDRDG010000146.1:0-2461 GCA_043821045.1 Candidatus Omnitrophota bacterium
TTTATTTTTGAGCATCACCATCCCTTATGGCGAAGAGAGAAGGTTTATCCCTGGGGGCTTAAGATATTTAAAAATGCTGTTAATTTTTTCAAATAAAATAGAGTTATAAATGAAATAATCGCTCTCAGCCTTCAGATATCAGCTACAATCAGTTTTTAGAAGTTAAGCTGAAAGCTGATGGCTGACAGCTTCTCAATTTTTATATAAGTTTAAGAGTTATGGGTAGAGAAGTAAAAGAGTGTTGCGGATTGTTTGGCGTTTATAACGGCAGGGGGGCAGCTAGGATTGTCTTTTACGGCCTTTATTCTTTACAACACAGGGGAGAAGAGTCGTGCGGTATTTTTTCTTTTGACGGCATAGATTTCAGGCACCATCGCGGCATGGGTTTGGTGAGTGAGGTTTTTCCCGAGGAGAAAATAAACGAACTTAAAGGACATCAGGCAATAGGGCATGTGCGTTATTCTACCACCGGTTCAACCGCCATACGTAACATTCAGCCACTTTTCGCTAATTCGCACCATCTTTCGTTAGCATTAGCCCATAATGGCAATCTGGTTAATTCATCACATCTGCGGCGGGAGTTAGAAGAAAGGGGTTCGATATTCCAATCCAGTTCCGATTCGGAAATAATTTTACATCTAATCATGCGCGCTAAGAAAGACGTTTTGTTAGAGCGGATTGTAGCCGCCCTGACGAAAGTTAAAGGGGCTTATTCTTTGCTGATTATGGATGGCAGTTCGATCATTGGCATAAGAGATCCTTTTGGTTTCCGGCCGCTTTGCATCGGCAGGAAAGACAAGGCTTTTTTTATCTCTTCGGAGAGCTGCGCCCTTGATTTAGTCGGCGCGAAGTTTGTCCGTGAGGTTAAACCGGGAGAGATCGTGACAATAGACAAGAAAGGGATGCATTCGCGTATGTTCGTAAAAGAACAAAAGAAACACGCCTTCTGTGTTTTTGAACAGGTATATTTCGCGCGGCCGGATTCGATTATTTTTAACCAGACAGTCCATTTAGCAAGAGAAAAAATGGGGGCGGTTCTTGCTAAAGAACATCCAACTGAAGCCGATTGCGTTGTCGGCGTTCCTGATTCCGGTGCGTCAGCCGCTTTAGGGTTTGCCAAGGCCTGCGGCATACCGCTGGAGGTGGGCATAATAAGAAACCATTATATCGGCCGGACATTCATTCAGCCCTATCAAGAGAAAAGAGAGTTTGGCGTTAAGCTTAAATTTAATCTCTTAAAAGAAGTGATAAAAAATAAACGGGTGGTGATCGTTGATGACTCAATTGTAAGAGGCACTACCTCAAGGATCAGGGTAAGAGATTTCCGCAAGATGGGAGCGAAAGAGGTGCATTTGCGGATTTCCTGTCCGCCGCACCGTTACGGCTGTGTTTATGGCATAGATTTTCCTGACGCGAAAGAACTTATTGCTAACAAAATGAGCTTTAAAGAGATAGAAAAATATCTTGGGGTCGACAGCATAGCCTATCTGAGTATTGAAGGGATGTTGAGCTGTCTTGTTTTCCCTAAGAGTTGTTATTGTTTGGCCTGCTGGGACGGCAGTTATCCGGTTAAATTTCATGAGGCAAATAAATATATTCTAGAAGATATGAAATGAGTGTATGAAGAAGAAAGCAACTTATAAACAAGCCGGTGTAGATATACGAAAAGCGGAAATTTTCCTTAAGAAGATTAAAGGCAAAGAGTCGGCCCGGCGAGTAAAAAGTTTTGCTTCTCTTTTTGCATTAGATAATCTTTTAGTGAAATATAAAAAGCCTTATTTAGTATCTTCTTGCGACGGTGTTGGCTCGAAACTGAAACTCGCTCAAAAATTTAGCCGCCATGATACGGTAGGGATAGATTTAGTCGCCATGAATGTCAATGACATAGTCTGCTTAGGAGCAAAACCGTTATTTTTCCTCGATTATATCGCTTGCGGTAAATTGGATATAAAGGTTTTGCTCGATGTTATTAAAGGGATAAAAAGCGGCCTGCGTTACGCCGGCTGTCTTTTAGTAGGGGGAGAGACAGCCGAGATGCCGGCGATGTATAAGAAGGATGAGTATGATTTGGCCGGCTTTTGTGTCGGTATTGTCGATAAGGATAGGGTCGTGGACGGCAGTAATATAAGTAAAGGCGATATTATCATAGGTTTTGAATCAAACGGCCTTCATTCTAACGGTTTTTCTTTAGTGCGCAGGGTGTTGAGTGACAAAGATACCAGAAAGCATATAGGCCAGCTTCTTAAACCAACGCGGATTTATGTAAATGATATATTGTCTTTACTATCGCGTTTTACTAGTCGTGATAAAGCGATAAAAGGCATAGCTCATATTACGGGAGGAGCATTTTATAATAAAGCGATAAAAATACTGCCGGCGGGATTGGGGATGGTTATTGATAAAAAGAGCTGGCAGGTGCCGCCAATATTTAAAATTATTCAAGATAAGGGTTCTGTCACTG
>JBDRDG010000147.1:0-6072 GCA_043821045.1 Candidatus Omnitrophota bacterium
TATTCCCTATACGTTATACGCTAGTTTAAGGTTATCCGCTAATTTAACATTGTTTTGAAATATTAAGGAAGACACCTATAAATATAGCCGTTATGATAAGGTGGGTTCCGCCGTAACTTAAAAATAATAACGGTAATCCTACCACAGGGACCAATCCCATAGTCATGCCGATATTGATGAAAATATGCAGGAAAATAGTTGAATATATCCCTATGCAAATAAGCTGGGCAAAATTATCCTTAATATGGGCCATCTTATTAATAATTATCCGTAAAATAAGAGAATAGATAAAAAGGAGAAATAAACAACCGATGAAACCGAACTCCTCAGCTAATACAGTAAAAATAAAGTCGGTATGGCGTTCGGGAAGAAAATTGAATTGATTCTGCGTGCCGGCAAGGAAACCTTTCCCAAAAATACGCCCGGAAGCGATCGCTATTTTCGACTGAATAATCGTATAGCCGGCGCCTAAAGGATCAACATCGGGGGTAAGGAATACAGTCAAACGTTTCTTCTGATAATCTTTAAGCAATTCCCATCCGAAAGGAGAAATAATCATCCCGGCTATAATAATCCCGATAAAATAACGCTTATTTATTCTCGATGATAAACCAATCATAAAAAAAACGATAATCAAAATTCCCGCCGTGCCCAAATCAGGCTGTTTAAAAATAAGTAGGCTGTTTATCGCGACTAAAGAAAACGGCAGGATTACCTTTCTTAAAAAAATGTGTTTTTCCCTGATAGCGGCGAAGGAAAAACAACGCGCCAGAAGTATAACAACTGCTAACTTGGAAAATTCCGAAGGTTGAAAGTTCAGTCCAAAAACAGAGAACCACCGCTGCGCTCCCATCTTCTCCTGTCCGAATAGTATTACTCCTATTAAAAGGAGGATGTTTATGATATATATATAAATACCGGCATCATAATATATTCTGTAATTTATAAATGAAACGGCAATAATTACTATCCAGAAAATTACCAGCCACAGTATCTGCTTATATAATATATTGCCATCTTTTAATCTACCTTCTTGATGGAGGCTGCTGTATAAAGAAATTATGCTAATTAAATTCAAAATAATCAGACATATGATCAAAGTTCTCTTATTCAATAATCTGCTCATGGTTTTCCATTGATTATTTTATTTTCCTTTAACGATTTGAGAAACTGATAAGCAACTTTCTCGGCCTCCAGGCTCGAACCGGCATTCTCTAATAATACGCACAAACTATATTGTGGATCGTCGTAAGGGAAAAACCCCAAGAACCAACCGTGATGTTTACCGACATTCTGGACAGTACCTGTTTTCCCGGCAATATCTAGATTTAAATCGTCAAGCATATGAGCTGTCCCGTCACGGCTGCTCACAACCGACCTTAAAGCCTCTTTTACGACTCCTAAAATATATGGCGATATACCCAGATAATCGCGGCTGACGATACCTGTTTCTAAATTATCTATGCCCTTAAGAAGATGCGGCTTAACAATATACCCTCCGTTAGCGAATACCGACATGGCGACTACTGCCTGAAGCGGCGTTACTTCCAGATAACCTTGGCCAATTGACGTATTCACAGTATCGCCTTTAAACCAGCCGGATTTTTTGTTCTTCTTTTTCCAGTAGGCGTCAGGCACAATACCTTTATTTTCATACGGCAAATCAACTCCCCTGACTTCTCCTAAACCGAAACGTCTTGCCCACTTTGCGATTTTGTTTATGCCCAGACTTAACCCCAAGTTATAAAAATAAACATTGCAAGAGTGTTTAATCGCGCCGGAAATATCCTGACGGCCGTGGCTGCGCGTACAGCGAAACTTGTAACTCCCCAGCATAAAAACGCCATCACAATTAACCATGGTATTGCTTGAGACAATTTTCTCTTCCATTCCGGCTACAGCAAGAATTGGTTTAAATACCGAACCCAAAGGATAAGTAAACTGTATCGCCCGGTTGAAAATTATATTGTCGTTATCATTAAAAATAGCGTCAAGGCCAACCCCCTCTATTATACGGTTAAGGTCATACGCGGGAGACGAGACCAAAACGTAAATACTGCCATTAGTAGGATCGATCAAAATTACCACGCCGCGGTATCCCTTTAGAACTTGGTGCGCGATACGCTGCATTGCGATATCTATAGTAATAGTAACATTTTTCCCCCTCTCTGGTTCTTTCCTGCCTAAAAAGCCGACTATCCTTCCGGCAGAATCTACCTCCAACAATTCTCCGCCGTCTTTACCTTTAAGATAACTGTCGTAATACTGCTCTAATCCTTGAAAACCGGCCCGCTCAAAAGGGGTATAACCATATACCTTAAGATCATTGTAAAAAGAACTGGCACTCTTTACATATCCCAGCACATGAGAAACTTCGTAACTGAAAGGATAAAAACGCCTTGGTGTGGCTTTTATAACAATGTCGTCTCCCAAAGCTTCTTTAAGGGCTAAGATTTTTTCTTTTTCAATCTTGCTGATAATTTCTGTGGGGACAAATAAACTTTTTACATTGTCTTTGTAGGCATGTTCAATACTTTCTCGCGGTATCTTTAAAAAAGTCGCTATCTCTGAAAATAATTCATCCCTGTATTTGCTGATTTGACAGGGGATAACTGCCACGCCAAAGAGAGGCGTGTCGTAGGCAAGAAGGACCCCCTTTCTATCGAAGATATTGCCCCTGATCGCCTCGTTAGGGACTACCCTGATATAATTAGCTTTGGCTCTTTCTAGAAAAAACTCCCCGCGTAAACCCTGATAGTAAAAAAGACCCGCTATAATAATACCAAAACCAATGGCTGTAATCCGCTGAGGTAATTTTACATTCATATTATGATTTAGCCTTGAGCAAGAAATAAAAACCGGCGTTTATCGATAAATTAATTTCTTTAATATGCGATCAAAGACGTAAAAAAAGACAAAAGATTGGATAAAGAAATTAACAGAAAAAATAAAAGAAAAATCTTCCAGGGCAAAACTGTTAATAATAATATTAACGGAAATAACCGTGGCGACAACGATAACCTTCATCAAAGGCTTTTTTGGAACATACCACAATAAATATTCAATAACAGTGACTGTAAAAATAAATGCCAAAGTAAAAATCGGGACGGAGTTAAACATCATCAAATCCTTCAACATGCCAAAAAACAAACTCAACAATAAAACATAATCAAAAGAAAGATAGAAAGACAAGAAAATAATACCGACCAAAAGCAACTCTGTTTTAAGCAAGAAATGCGCCGCGGGAGACAAATCAAGCAGGAGCAACACGATTAAAGAAAAAAACGCTTTAAATTTAACGTTTTTCATTTTATCACAAAAACGGTCTTCGCGAGATGAGAGGCGCAAGCCGATTCGACCGTGATATCGAGGAATAAACTGTTTGAGCTTTTTCGCACTTGTTTAACTTTGCCGACAAGAAAATTGACATGTGAATAATAAGAAACAGCCCAAACAGCGTCATCTTTATTAATTTTCTGATTCTCGTCAATGTAGGATACTTTTAACATACCGCCCAAGGTGCCTTTAAGAAGACCCACATTATCGTTTATCTTTACTGTCGCCGAAAACTGTGGGTCATTAATAAGGATGATTTCTGAATAATCATCTTCCGTTCTTAATATCTTACCAAGCAACAACCTGTCTCCATCTAAAACAAACATATTCTTCTTTAAGCCCCGCTTCGCGCCGCCATTGACAAATATTATCCGCCGGAAACGCGAAGGCTGTACGTTAATAATCTCTAACGGTTCGACTTCTATATTCTTCTGGACTCTGAACTGAAGCATCTCCTTTAACTTATCATTTTCCTCTTTTAAAAGAGAAAACTTCTCTAGTTCTAAGCCAAGACGCAGGTTATCTGCTTTTAACTGGCGCGCGTTATTTAAGCACGCGTTTTCGCTTATCGGAAAATTCATCGCGAAATGAACAAAGAAATCCCTAAAAAAAGATTTGGAAAAAAAATAGATTATAAATATCGGGATTATTAACAGAAGTACACTGTATTTTGCCTTGAGGAATTTAGAAGGTCGATACAAGAGAGATTAGTTTTAAGAATTTCTGTTCTTCCAAGATCCTGCCGGTCCCTAAAGCTACCGCTGTAAGAGGGTCATCGGCAACAAAACAGGCTAAGCCGGTTTCTTCAGCGACTAATTTATCCAAACCTTTTAAGAGAGAACCGCCGCCGCATAAAACAATACCCCGCTCAAGAAGATCAGCCGCTAATTCCGGCGGGGTCCTTTCTAATGTAACTTTTGTGGCCTCAATTATCTCGGTAAGAGGAAACTGAAGAGCTTCCCGGATCTCTTCCGAATTTATCCTTATAAATTTAGGTAAACCCGTAATCAAATCCCGCCCGCGCACCTCCATAGTAACCTCTTCATCCAATGGCCAGGCAGAACCGATTTTTATCTTTATCTCTTCAGCCGTACGTTCACCAATCATTAAATTATAGCTCTTCTTCATGTGTTCAATGATCGCCTGATCCATCTCATCACCGGCAACGCGTATGGAACGGGCATAAACAATTCCGCCCAGAGAAATAACGGCAATCTCGGTAGTACCGCCGCCGACGTCGATAACCATGTTACCCTGCGGCTCAGCGATAGGAAGGCCTACTCCGATAGCGGCAGCGATAGGTTCTTCAACGGGTATGACTTCCCTTGCTCCCGCTCTAATCGCCGAATCTTTAACCGCCCTCTTCTCTACTTCGGTAATGCCGGAAGGAACAGCGATTATCACGCGCGGCCCTACCAGTGCGCGGCGGGGATGGACTTTCTTGATAAAATGGCGCAACATGCTTTCCGTAATATCGAAATCAGCGATTACGCCGTCTTTCATCGGCCTGATCGCTACTACACTGCCGGGAGTCTTACCCAACATTTTCTTGGCCTCTTCCCCGACAGCCCAAACCTCTCTAGTACTCTTATAAATCGCGACAACTGACGGCTCGCAGAGAACAATACCTTCATTCTTGACATAAACCAAGGTAGTAGCGGTACCTAAATCAATACCGATATCATTAGAAAAAGTACCCAGGAGATTACCTAATCTGCGAAAAACTTTTCTAATAACTTTCATTTCAAACCGATTATAAAATTACTCTCTTTATTTCTCCGCGAAGAATTGTCTTTAGAATTAGGGATTCTGTCATCTAGGGGCAATTATGTAATAACAATCATAACAGAGGGGTCTTTTATTGTCAATAATAAGTTTTTACTTAATTTAACCATGAAATTACGCATTTTTTAAATGTCTTGAGAAAGGCTGATTAAGATAATCAAGGTTATTTTTTCTTCGCAACTGACCTTATAATTTATCCCGGTGTCAGAAGACCATGGAGAGATACCCGTGTATGAACCCAAAATTCGCGTTAGAAAGCAGAACTTTTTACTACCTCATGAAAACTATATGGTTATGAGAGCAACTTGCGAAAATGAAGCTCTGCGGCCTCATGGTTCGACTCCGCTCACCATCTTTCGAAGAGTTTAAACTCCTTTAAGACGCACTCTTGAACATATTGAATAACCAAACCATCCTGAGCATGTCGAAGGACAGCCGCAGTATCTTTTCTTACGGGCTTGGGAAGAGCAGCCTGTCCCGACCGCAATACGAAGTATTACGTCCCGCTCCATCCCCACCCTTACCAGGCGGGATATTGCGCGTCGGGATAAAAAAGCGCAAGCAAATTTTTTAGGTAACCCTGACCCGAGGAATTTCACACTGTGAAATTCCCGGGAGTTAGTCCTTGGAATTTTCCTCACAAGGAAAATTCCTAAGGGCATTTTACCCTAAAGAACACAAGCACCCTAAAGGGCACAAGCACCCTAAAGGGCACAAGCACCCTAAAGGGCACAAGCCAAATTTTCCATAGCCTTCGGCTTAGAAAATTCGCGGCCGGCCCGAGAGTAGCCTGCCCGCAAGGGTATCCCGGCAGATTTTTCTAATGAAATATATGGGATGAATGGCGCTGCCTATCACCGCAATTCCCCGCTAGATATCTTCTATCTTTTTTGTTTTCATAAAAACCCTCTTAACAAGGCCGCTAATATCTAAAATAAGGATCAATATTAC
>JBDRDG010000148.1:0-2301 GCA_043821045.1 Candidatus Omnitrophota bacterium
TCGGTGAGGAAAAATTTTCCCGTCGTATCGCCCATACGTTAGTCGAACAAAGGAGGTGTTTCCCGATTACGACGACAAAGCAGCTTAGCGATCTAATATTAGATGCCGTTCCTTCTCGTTATCGTCATATGCGTATTCATCCGGCCACGCGGATTTTTCAAGCCTTGCGCATAGCGGTTAACCGCGAGCTGGACTCTTTAGAAGTCGGATTAAAAAAGGCGGTTGACCGTCTCTCAAAGCATGGAAGGATTGTTGTTATCTCTTTTCACTCCTTGGAAGACAGGATTGTTAAACATATTTTCCGTGATTTTACCGCAAAAGGAGTTCTTCAGAAGGTGACCAAGAAACCTTTGACGCCGTCAGAGGGGGAGTTAAATGAAAATAGCCGTTCTCGTTCGGCAAAGATGAGAGTGGCAGAAAAAATCTTATAATAAAAAGATTAATATGGCGAAAAAAACAGCTTTTATTGTCTTTATATTCTTCACCAGTCTTCTTTATCTTCATCAAAAAGTAGCGATATATAGGGAAGCTTATAAGCTGCAGGAATCATATCATCGTTACGATAAATTAGTTGATTGCCGTGACCTTTTGATGTATAATCGTAGCGAAAGGATTTCCTTGGCGAAAATAAATTCCTGGATAGAAGCTAACGGGTTTAATTTAGTCGATAGCGATAAAGTATTAGCGCTAAATATAGAAAGTAGCCCTGTAAGAGAAGATAACAAGCCGAAAAACAATCAGTTAGTGGCTTATTTTGACCGTATATTCCGCTTATCCTTTGCATCGCGCGCGATTGCTCAAGAACAGCAGTAAATAATTTATCCGAAAAATAAAATGTGAAAAAGAAAAGAGAAAATCTACGTATACATTATCTTTATCTTTTCTTTGTTTTTTTCTTTATAATTCTTCTTGTCAGAGTGGCCTACCTTCAAATTATCCAAAAGGATTTGTTCCAAAATCTTGCGGCTGAGCAGCATTTTAATATTGTGCCTCTTAAGGGAGAACGAGGCAGAATATTGGACTGTAGAAACAGGGTTTTGGCGATTAACCTGAATGTATATTCCGTTTTTGCCGATCCCGAGTTGATCGTTGACCGGGAAAAAACCGCCGCCACTCTATCGCTGTATCTGAATATGGATGAACAGTATTTTTTGAGCTTGTTAAATAAAAAAAGCCGTTTTGTCTGGTTAAAACGGAAAATTTCTTTGGATGAGAAAATTAACATGGAAAGGTTGAATCTTGACGGGATTGGTTTTATAAAAGACCGGCTGAGATTTTATCCTCAGGTTGATTTGCTGTCTCATATTCTGGGGGGAGTTAATATCGATAATCAAGGGATAGAAGGCATAGAACTGTTTTATGATAATTATTTGAGAGGTAAAGACGGGTCAGTTTCCATTGTTAAAGATTCAGCGGCGACATCTCTTTTTTTCTACCCCCAGATTTTTGAGTCAACAAAAGGCGTCGATGTCTATTTGACTGTCGATGCCCAGATACAGTATTGGGTAGAGAAATTCTTAAAGGAAACAATAGATCAGTTTTCAGCCAGCGCCGGAGGGGTGGTGGTCATGAATCCGGCAACTGGCGCGATTATCGCTCTAGCTAATATGCCGGCATATGACCCTAATTGCATAAATTCGACGGAGAGTGAATCTTTGAGGAATCGCGCCGTTACCGATATTTTTGAACCGGGGTCGGTGTTTAAAATCGTCAGTTTAGTCGCGGCTTTAGATAAAAAACTTTTCCCTCTGGAGGATGTTATTTTTTGTGAAAATGGCGCTTATAAGATACCGGGAACAGTTTTGCATGATTTCCGGCCATATGGCAATTTGACTTTTAAAGAGGTATTTAAGAAATCCAGCAATATCGGCGTTTCGAAAATTGCCAATGCTATAGGAAAAGATGATTTGTGTAGGTATATAAAGGTAATGGGTTTTGGCAGGGAGACCGGCATAGATCTTCATGGCGAGGCGAAAGGGTTTCTTAAGCCGGTAAGAGTTTGGTCTAAAACCTCGCCTTATATCATCCCGATCGGTCAGGAAATTGGCGTCACTTTGATTCAACTCGCTCAGGCTATCTCTTCGATAGCAAATGGCGGATATTTGGTAAGGCCGTATTTGGCTGAACAGTTAAAAGGTGATTACGGCTACTCGCGCCAAACGAAAAAACAGAGAAAAAGAATATTTTCTTCCTCAGTCGCGTTAGACGCCAAAAATATATTAATCGAAGTAGTTGATGATGGGACCGGCCGTTACGCAAAAGTGGGCGGTTTTACCGTCGGCGGCAAGACCGGTACGGCAC
>JBDRDG010000149.1:0-2931 GCA_043821045.1 Candidatus Omnitrophota bacterium
TCATAACATGCGTGTGCATCCTAATATGCCTTGTTCCGCTAATGTCTCTTTTGCCCCTGTTTATTATAGCTATCTTCTCTAAAGAATCGGTATAGGTCATATCGGGACCAAAACTGGGGTGGATAACATCAATATGGATTATTCTGACCCCGCAAAGAGCGATATCTTTAAAATAACGGGATAACTCTTCACCGGTTATGTCTAATACCGACGGTGATATCTCGACAGGTTTTCCTACCTGGCTGACTATTTTTTTCATTTCTCTGGTAATAATGCCGTTGGTACCTGCTGATAAGCTTGAAGAAGTTTGACCCGGCAATGACACCCAAACAACTTTATCCCTTGTGACAACACACCTTCTGTCCTCCTTATCGGATATGCGATTGCGCTCTGTCGTATCGTTTCGTTGCGCCTTACTCTGTATTAGCGATGAAGAACCATATCCGCTTTGCCCTACCTTAACTAACGGCACCTTTTGATCTTGATCAGACACTAAAGGAATACCCTTATATGAAAGGATTCTCTTTGTCCCATAAATAAGAAAGGCTATAGCAACCAGTTCCGCTACCCACTGGCTTGAAGTTAAACGGTAATCAAACCAAATCACGCTGATAAACAACGTCCAAATGGTCACGCTGGCGGTCAGCGTAATTGACAAAGAAGCTCTTATTTCTTTTTTATTCGTTGCCCCATATCGCAACCATCCACTAAACATTCGCAACAAGACCAGCGGCATTATCCATACACCAATCTCAAAACGCGAGAAAACCGATAAATCAGAAAAGCTGTTCATTGCGAGAATGGTAAAAAACGATATTACTGCCGTTATCAGGTATGAACTAAAAACGAGCATGGAAGGATCAACCGGTTGGATGTTTTGTTGTTTAAGTTTTTCTTCGTCCAGTTTTCCCTTGTGTATTCCAACGGATACTGTATAGGAAATGGCCGCTATAAAAAACCAAATAATCGCATGCCAATCAAAGATAAAAATATCAACCCCGCCATGAACAAATTTGCTGTTACCACATAACACAGCCAGCCCTAACGCGCCGGCGCTAATTAAGGCGCCAACACCTTGCGTGCGAATCACAGCACTTTTCTCTGGTTTTTCAGCTCTTTTATATTCCCAACCAGCTAAAAACAATGGCCCAACGAAAACATATATCAGCGACACCTGAAGGGCCGTTCCCGTGATAAGACCGACAAAATTACCAATCGCAGCTACTGCAAAAAAAAGACCTACCAGAGCGATATATCGAACCGTTTTCCATCCATAGGTATTGGCGTAATAGATTATAGGATTGCCATATGTCTTCTTTAGAGACAAAAAAACAATCAGCGCGCTGATACTATTGGAAACAAAGATTAAAGCTATCGGTGAAACACTTAAGCCTTTTATCAAATACTGGCCCAACACACCTAATCCGGCCAGAAGGATCGCTCCTCCCAGCAACATTACCACACCTTTTATTTGCTGAAAATTAATCGATAGCGATGAACTAGATTTTTGTCCTTTACTAATGTTGATCTGCGATAAACCTTCCATTTGCCGCGTAGACGGCCGGATCGCTGAACTGCCGGATAGAATGCTTACGTGGGAGGCGAAAATTGAGTTTGAGAAGATTACGTTGATTAATCCCTGCTTCAAAACCTCTCGGATTTGATGGGTATGTTTTGGACTCAGCTTACAAACGTCGCGTAAATACAGCTCTCTTAACAAGTTTAACCGCGCGATATAAAGATCAATTATACCGTCCACTTGACGGTAAGTTATTCTCCCCTGGCCAAAAAGCTTCTCAATAGACTCTTTAAGGAACTCCGCCATTTTCGTATCGATTCCCATCGCATCTTTTTTATCCTTTGCTCTCTCCGCGGCAAACAGGCTATCAACCACTCCCTCGATTTCAATTTTATCCTCTCCAATCAATAATCTTAAATTATCTGCCCTGGTAATAATATTTTGCTGGATTTGCGTAGTCCCTTCGAAAATCCGGGTAACGCGGGCGTCTCTATAGAACCGCTCGACAGGATACGCTCTTGTATAGCCCGAGCCGCCGAATACCTGAACAGCGCAATCGGTAACTTTCCCGGCCATCTCGCTGGCAAATAACTTAGCCATGGAAGCGGCAATAACGTAGGCCTTATCTTTCTTCTCTTTAAGATAAGAAGCGTATCCTATAAGCAGCTCGGCGTAATCAATGCCTTCTTTCATCGAAATCAACATATCGTTTATCTGGGGGAATTCAATAATCGGACGGTTAAACTGCCTCCTTTCTTTGGCATAGGCAAACGCCGCTTTATATGCCGCTTTCGCTGTCCCCAAAGATACGGCTGCTACCGCGATTCGTCCCGAAGCAAGCAGGCCGAATATAGTTCTTCCTCCTTTTTGCCCCAACATATTATTTTTATGAACTTTACAATTGTTAAGATAAACCGTGCCGGTCGGATTAACGCGCTGGCCGAGTTTCCGCTCTAGGCCTCCTAGAGATAACCCCGGGGAATTTTTATCCACGAGAAAAGCTCTTATAACACTTCTTCCTCTCTCTTCCGGCTCATCAAGCTTCGCGAAAACAAGATAGAATCCTGCCAGCCCGGCGTTAGAGACAAATATTTTTGTGCCGTTAAGGGTATAATAATCACCTTTTTTAACGGCAGACGTTTGTATGTTCATGGCGTCAGACCCGGCCTCGGATTCGGTAAGGCAAATCGCGGTAAGTTCACCGTTTGCCAGCCTGCGCAAAAAGATATCCTTCTGTTTCTCTGTCCCTAAACTACCTATGAGATCAGCGACTGAGCCGTTGACGACAAAACAGATACCTAACCCGGCGCAAGCGTAGGATAAAATCGAGACCATACAATAGTGATAGTAAGACGGCAAGCCGTACCCGTCGTAAGCTTCATCTATGCTTAGACCAAACAGGCCAAGATCAC
>JBDRDG010000150.1:0-2591 GCA_043821045.1 Candidatus Omnitrophota bacterium
GAACATGGGAGCAGTTAAGTTTTTGGAGAGATTGTTTACGCATCAAGATTTAGCCCGGACAGAATTTCCAGGGTTTAAAAAGTTTTATCCTGTATATATAGGGCTGCCGTCGGACATTGAACTGCAGACAAGATCGTTGCAGTTTATTTCTCAGGCGGAACCTTTTGGCAACTTATGTGTCAGCGGTGATTCCATTTTATTGCATCCGGCGAAAATCAGCCATATTGTTGTCGATGTTGAAGGCAAGAATTTTTCCAAGCGCCGGCTAATAAAAGCCATAAACGAAAGCGGTTTTGTGGCAAAGCATTCTATCCCGGTTATTTCATTAAGCGAAGCGGTCATCGAATGCCAGTTAATAAGACGCGCCCGCGAACAGTTTGATAGAGTTAATCTTCTTAAGGAAGGTGATTTGGGTGTTCTAAAAATGGAATTTAAAGAAGTGACTGCTGATATACGCGGCTACAACTCGTTAAAAAACGGCGATATAGTTGTAATCAAAGCGCCGCTAAGCAGGCCGTATTTAGGATACATAATTGAGGCGCAAGGTGTAAAGTCAGTCCGGTCCTTAGACACGGATAAATCTGAACATGGATTTTTGGTCGGCGCAAGGATGGCCGAACGCAGGATCGTGATCCCTAACGGTAGACATCCCTGGTCAGTTAGGTATGGTTACCATCCTGTTTTAGTTTCATTGGAGTTCCTTAAAAAAGGCGGCAACATTTCTTTGGAAGAGATAGAAGAATCGGGTTTCTTGGAGGCGGCGGCCTGGAAATATAAGGATGCATCCTCCAGCGCGGTTTGGCAAAGCTTTATGAAGGTTGAGACGGATAATATTCCACACATGAATTATATAATTAGCATTATCACCGAAGCTTATAGGATGGCTTCAGCTGATTATGAGAAGTACAAGGATGTTCTCGCCAGGTTAAGCGTCGAGCTCTGTCCGATGAGCGGTATGGTTTCTGTTACTTTGTTTCAAGAAAATTCCAAGGCAGATGTTATTGTGTCTTATATAAAGAGTTTAAAGGCCATTCATATACTCAAAAATATGTATTGGGACCGCGCCGGCAATATAGTTCATATAACAGAAGAGAAAGAAAGGATATTTTTCAGCCATCAAGAACCGTATATAAAAATCGTGCAGTTAAAAGATGTTAAAAGTCCAAGTTCATCAGCCGCTAAACCTAAATCAAACCCCGGGGGTTTGATTCGGAGGATTCGCGCTGTAGCCGCGATAGTGTTGATAACCATAGGGTTTAATTTTGTTTTTAGCGCCGCGTTTATTCCTGAATCAGCTCAGGCAAAGATAATAGTTGATGAACGTATGGGCAAGTATAAACTGCTTTTAGAAACTTCCATTGATGCCGCAAAGACTTTTTTAACCTGGCCGATAGAAAGTGATGATAAAGAAGTAAGGCTAATGGCTGAGCGCGCGCGCGAGCTGTTAAATGGTGAAGATATTGAGTTTATTTTCGTCATCGGCGATATGAAGAAAATTCTTGATAATAATCCGGAGCATCTCAAAGATTACGATCCCACTTATGTGGATAACGACCAACAGAGAGGGCTGATAACGCCACTAGGCTCGAATAGGTACCTTCTTACTCTGGCCCTGCGCATGTTTAAGAAAAGGGGTATAGGGGCAATTGTGGTGTTTTTGACTCACGAAGTGTTAGGGCATATGTCTATCTCCGATGACGAAAAGAAAGATATGCCTGTATTAGAAGAGGAGAAGATAGTTTTCAGGAGAGAAATAAAGTATCTTGAAGCGCTTCTTGGAAATAAAGGGCTTATGCGGGAAATGAGCTTGGCCGAAAATGTTGTTCAGGATATACGCGCGCTCCTTGAGCAAGACAAAGTTTATCTCGCGTGGATTGAAGAAAAACTTAAAGTGCCGGCAGAAGCGCCGCTAACGAACAGGTGGGAAGAGTATCTTGTGTATATAGGGATTGTTTTAGCGGCAATGGCCGGTGGTTTTTGTGTGGTAAAGACCGGCATATTTACTGTTATATACAGAAAAATTCGTGGAAGCGCGGTCGTGGCGGAGCCGGCAACGAAAAGGAAAGGGGTTAGAAAGGCGGGTAAAAAGCGGCCAAGAAAAAGCGGTAAAAAAACAAGTTCTCCGATCGAAACAACATTGGCTGATGCTGTTAATGCGCATAACCATATTGAAGTAGTAGTGTTTGATAATGACGGCGTGTTATGGGAAGGCGAACACCTTTACTTCCCGGCTTATATTGAGATATACGCGAGAATCAAACGCGGGGTGCCGTTTGGGCTTTGCCATGTTACCGAAACCGATCGGCGCGCCTGGTTAGAGTACGAGGAGAATATAACAGGATTAACAGCCTTAGAGATTATCGAAGATCTTCTCGAAAATGCCGGTCAAAAAGGCAGTATCGCTTTAATAAGAAGGTACTTTAATCTCTTTGAGGCCGTATATAGAAGAAACCTTCTAATGGAACTTAAGATAAAAGATATTATGGATTTAACTGTTCCGGGGAGCGTAGAAACTGTAAAAGCAGTAGCTGCTCTTAATAAATATCGGCTATATGTTAATTCCGGCAGTACGATAGGGATATTAGAGGAAA
>JBDRDG010000151.1:0-2173 GCA_043821045.1 Candidatus Omnitrophota bacterium
ATATTATTACCAAAAAAGGAACAGGTAAGCCTAAGGTTGAAAGTTCCTTTGAAGGAGGCTCGCATAATACATTTACTGAGTATTTAGGATTAAGCGGCACTGCTTTAGACAAGTTTGATTATTCATTTTCAGCTACGCGTTTGGATTCCGGAGGTATCTCCAAGGCTTATAACGGCTCCGAAAAAGATCCGTACCACAATACCGCTCTTTCAACGAAGCTCGGTTACAAGGTCCTTGATAACACCGCATTAAGTCTGTCTGTCGCTTATACGGATGCAAAGACAGGTCTTGACGGCGGTGCTAATACGGATACAGAAAATTATACAGCCTGGTCAAAGGACCTTGCCAGTCGATTTGCCCTTGATCAATCCTTGACTTCTTGGTGGGCGCATACGCTTTCCTTTTCTTATCACGATATACGTCGCAAGGACAGGAGAGAAAAGACTTACCTTGCGGACTGGTATAAGGGAAACAATAAGAAGGTTGAATGGCAGCATAATATTTCTCCGGTAAAATGGAACACCTTTACCGGTGGATTTGAATTTGAGGATGAGACAGGCTCATCTTATTATGCCTCAGGTGCTTCTTACGTAAGCAAACAGGACAGGAAGAGCATTGACAACTACGGATACTATTTTCAGGATCAGCTTAAAATTTGGGACAGACTTTTTATCACTCCCGGTTTAAGGGTTGATGATCATGAGATGTTCGGCACAGAGACTACTTATAAGATATCGACAGCGTATCTTATTCCTGAAACCGGCACCCGCCTAAAAGGGAACTGGGGAACCGGTTTTAAGGCGCCGACCCTCTATCAGCTTTATTCAGCTTACGGTGACCTTAATCTTAAGCCGGAGGAGAATAACGGCTATGATTTTGGTTTTGAACAAAACTTTTTTAAAGATAAGCTATCCTTTGATTTGACGTATTTCCACAATAATTTCAAGAATCTGATTACTTATGAGAGTATTAGTACCCCTCCGTATGGTCAATATGTGAACGTGGATCAAGCTGTAACCAAGGGTTTTGAAATCGGAGTAAAGGTTAGGCCGCTAGAGAATCTTACTTTTGGAACAAACTATACCTATACCGACACTAAAGATAAAACCACAGGACTCACATTGGCGAGGCGTCCGAAAAACCAGGTAAATTTCAATGTTAATTGGGGATTTCTGCCCGGCGCCAATCTTGATTTCGGCATGAACTACGTAGGTAGCCGCCGCGATTCAGATTACAATACTGTAAAGGACAAGGCATATGCTGTTTTCCGTGTGGCAGGTTCGTACGATATAACAAAGAATTTCCAAGTTTTTGCCAGAATAGAGAACCTCTTTGATAAAAATTATCAGGAGGTTTACGGCTATCAAACATTAGGTCGTTCGTTCTACGCAGGAGTCAAGGGGAAATTCTAGCAGTATCCGGAGGGCGGGAGAATTCTTCTCCCGCCCTCTCTAAATAGGAGAGATAAAAGATGTTCGATTTATTTTTAAAGGGCGGCCCCCTGATGTGGCCGATACTGTTATGTTCAATAGTATCTATTACAATTATTTTAGAGCGTTATTATTGTTTTTATCGCGCAAGAACAAGATTTCCCAATATTGTTTCCCGGGTAAAGGCTCTGTTAAGGGACGGTAAAGCAAGCGAAGTTTTAAAACTTTGTGAAAGGACGCCCGGGCCCATTGCGCATATTCTGGCCGTTGGAATTCATGTCCGTGATAGGAGCCCGGAAGAAAAGGAGAGATTAATCTCTCGCGCCGGATCTAAAATCATCCGGCAGTTGGATAAACATTTGCGGGGCTTAGCGGTTATTGTTAATGCCTCTACATTATTAGGGCTCTTGGGTACGGTTACCGGTATGATCAAGGCTTTTATGAAGATTCAGGAATTAGGGGGCAGGGTTGATGCTTCGGTACTGGCAGGAGGCATCTGGGAGGCGTTGATTACTACTGCGGCAGGACTGTTTGTCGCCATACCGACTATGATTGCCTATCATTATTTTGAAGGCAGGGTTGATAATATCAGTGCTCAGATGAAAGACGCAGCCGCTGAATTATTGGAGGCGTGATGGAATTCGAAGGAAGAAAAAAAATAAGCACCGATTTGAATATTGCCCCGTTGATTGACGTGGTCTTTCAGCTTCTTTTATTCTTTATGCTTACGGCAAATTTTGTCA
>JBDRDG010000152.1:0-2916 GCA_043821045.1 Candidatus Omnitrophota bacterium
AAGTTGTATTTCTTGGCGAAATCGAAATCTCTCTGATCATGGGCAGGAACGCACATGATCGCGCCGGTTCCGTAACCGGCAAGGATATAATTAGCGACCCATATCGGAATATCGCCGCCGGTCATCGGATTAACGGCGTAACTGCCGGTAAACACCCCTTCCTTTTCAAGATTATCCAGCACCCGCGCCGAAGACATCTGCTTTTTTACTTTCTCGATAAATTTAGTAATTTCTTTCCCGCGCCGATTGTCTCTTATCAACTCTTCAATAAAAAGGTTATCCCAGCTTAAAGCGATAAAAGTAGCGCCAAAGATTGTATCGACTCTTGTCGTAAAACACTCTATTTTCATATCCTTTCCCTTGACGGGAAAAAATATCTCCACGCCGTTTGAGCGGCCGATCCAGTTCGTCTGCATGGTTTTAACCCTCTGGGGCCAATCGCTTAAACGCTCAATATCACCAAGCAGCCTATCGGCATAATCGGTTATCTTAAAAAACCACTGTTTCAACTTCTTCTGTTCAACGGCAGTGCCGCAGCGTTCACAACATCCCTCAATAACCTGTTCATTAGCCAATACCGTCTTACATGACGAACACCAGTTGACTAAAGCCTCTTTGCGGTAAGCTAATCCTTTCTCGTAAAGCCGTAAAAATAACCACTGCGTCCATTTATAATACTGCGGCAGACAGGTAGTTATTTCTTTTGACCAGTCATAACTCATTCCCCATGCATTCAACTGCTGTTTAATACGGTCGATATTCTTAAATGTCCACTGTTTAGGATGAATTTTACGCTTAATCGCCTGGTTTTCCGCCGGCAGGCCGAAAGCGTCCCAGCCCATAGGGTTTAAGACGTTAAAACCTCTCATTATCTTATAACGGGCGACAGCGTCGCCAATGACATAATTACGGGCGTGCCCGACATGGAGTTCGCTGGAAGGATAAGGGAACATCACTAAACAGTAATACTTCGGTTTACCTCTCTCTTTTATATCAACGGTAAAAATACCCTCTTTATTCCAATAGTCCTGCCATTTTTTATCTATCTCTTTAGTGTAATTCATCCCTTATAAAGCCTCCTCACAGCCGATAAGTTATTTTTATCATCGTCATCTGTTTCTTTCGGCGTCTCGAGAATAAAAGGCAGATTTCTCAACTGCCGATGGTTCACAATTAAACTAAAACCATCTTTACCGATCTTGCCGCGGCCGACATGAAAATGGCGGTCTTTTCTTGAACCCAAAGGATAAAGCGTATCGTTTAGGTGAATCAGTTTGATTTTTTCTATGCCGACTTCCTCTTTTGCCTCAGCAAGTAAATTATTCAAACCGCTTTCTCTATTAATTCCGTAACCGGCAGCCCAGGCATGGGCCGTATCCAAACATAAAGCCACTCGCTTGGTTTGCTTAAGTTTACTAAAAATGAAACCGAAGTGGGACATGCGACAGCCTAAAACATGCCCCTCGCCGGCGGTATTCTCAAGAAGAATGGTCGTAGCGGCTGCCGCCGTGTCTTTTAAAACAATCTTTAAGGCGCCGACGATCCGGTTTAACCCGGTAATTTCGTCGCCGTTAAAACTACCGGTGTGGATTACTATAAACTGCGCGCCCAATCTAGCGGCCTCCTTCACATCGCTGGTGAACTCTCTGATTGTCGCCCGGTATAAGAAATCCTTAGCGGCGGCGAGATTAAGTGTATACGGCGTATGGATAACTAATGGATTTATCTTTGCTTCTTTTATTTTGGCGCGGAAAATACCTATATCTTCTTTACTCAAAGAACTCTTTAGAAATTGGCGCGGATTACGGGAAAAAATCTGCATTGCTGTACAATTTAAACTTTTAGCCCGTTCTATTGAGTAGTAAATCTTCCCGGCGATAGAAACGTGAACGCCTAACTTTAACAAAGCGATAAGTCCTCTTTAGCAACTAAATCAAAATGACGGTCAAAATGTGAAAAGCTTCTTTGATGCTCGATCCTAGATGCTCGATTCTCGTTTCTGTAAAATATTATATTAATTAACGAGTATCTAGCATCGAGGATCTGGGATCTCTGTCATTTTGAATTTTGCATTTATTTATGGTGGAGCCGACGGGATTTGTCAACAATCTCCGCTGTCAAGCGGAGTGTGTCCGGAGGACCCTCATTGTTATCAAAAATGTTTTAGGCCATCACACTAGCTCTCACCTTTTCAATGAACTATTTAAGCTTACAATTTATTAATATGGTGGAGCCGACGGGATTTGAACCCGTGACCTCTACGCTGCCAGCGTAGCGTACTCCCAGCTGTACTACGGCCCCAACATTTATTATAAGATTTAGGAGAAATATTACCATTTATAGAGGAAATTGTCAATTGACAAAGGCAAATAGCAATGTTATTATTTTTAAACTGTTCTTACTTAAACGTTATATTTGCCGAGGTGGCGGAATTGGCATACGCGTCGGTCTCAAAAACCGATGGTCGTAAGGCTATGCGGGTTCAACTCCCGCCCTCGGCATTGCCGCCATAGCGCTTACGCGCTTCCAACCAAATCTGTAAAAGTACTTATACTAAAACTAAGCTAATCAGGCACTAATTCTTTATTCATAACCGACTCAGGGTGTATGGCGGCTCATAAAGGGGCTCTGCCCCTCTCTGATGTTTCACTTGAAAGAGTTCCGCTGAAGAAAAACACGCTTCACTTGTCACTCCCCGAAGATTCTCTAGTAAGAACGCTAAAAGTAATAGTGAGTTATCACTACATTGCTTCTTCGCTATTGCTTCAGGGTGACAGTCACAGCGAAAATTTCTTCTTTGAAAATCTTATGAGCTGGGACGTCAAGAGGGACAGCGTCCCTATGAAGGCGCTGTTGGTATTTATAGTGCGAAGCACTCAGCGCCTTGACTCCCGCCCTCGGCATATCGCCACAGCC
>JBDRDG010000153.1:0-4374 GCA_043821045.1 Candidatus Omnitrophota bacterium
TTGAATGCATAGTATTCAATTTCTTTTTGAATTTTGCTTTGTCATTTTGATTTTTGACCTTTACATTTTGATTTATTTAGTATTGTAATTTGTTTGTAATTTGGAATTTGTGATTTGTAATTTTTCCATCGTTTTTGTTTCTTGTATCTTGACTATCAAATAACTCCTCTTTCACTCTTTTTTAGGACAACTGCAGCTTTGATAGTTCAAATTCACGCCGCAGCCGCTGCAGATACCTTTACAATCAGGCCTGCATAGTACCTTCATGGGAAAATTAAGCAGGATTTCCTCCCGCACCTCTTTGTCAATGGTTAAATATGTCCCTAAGTTTTCCGCGCAATAGCTTAACTTAAAATCATGATTAACTTTCTGCTCAACATCCTCCAGGCAGCGCGAGCATGTAATCAAACGGCGGGCAAAAACCTTTCCCTCGGCAAGTATTTCTCTGCCGGCCTGAGTAAAAACAGAATGAATCTCTATATTATTAGTAAACTTAACATCAAAACGATCAATATCCCAATCCGCCGCTTTTATCTCCTCTTGTAACTTTACCACTCCCTGTTTTACCCTTTCTACCTCAATACGCATGATATTTATTACTTAGCGATATCTATTCCAATACCTACTTATGGCAAAACAGTGTGTCTTTGAACGCCTTAATACACACTCCCGGCAAAAATTCCTCTAAGTTACCGCCTAAAAAGGCAATTTCCTTAACCAAACGCGAAGAAATATAAGAATAATTGGGGTGCGGCATGAGAAATATGGTCTCTATATCAGGCGCAAGCTTCCTATTAGTCAAAGCCATCTGAAATTCATACTCAAAATCAGAAATCATCCTAATACCTCGAATAATCACTTTTATCTTCTTAGCGGCGGCAAATTTGACTACCAAACCATTAAATCCTTCTATCTCCAGTTTATTAATTCCCTTTGTTGCCTCTTTCACCAAACCTATTCTTTGTTTATAAGAAAACAGCGATTCTTTGGAAGAGCCTTTAACCACACTTATAAACACCCGGTCAAAAATGTCCGTTGCCCGCTTTATTATGTCGAGATGGCCAAAAGTAATCGGGTCAAAAGTACCGGGATATATGGCCCTATTTTCTTTCTTGCTCATCAATTATCTTCCTTCTCGGAGTAAAACGGCTCTTTTTAGGTCTTGTTTCCCTTCATTTAAGCAAAGACTCATCCTCGATTTTTAAACCGCTTACTGTATGGTTTGTGCTCTTGCGGTCAATTTTCACCCTTTCTATAGATCAAAAGCAGAGTTTGTCCATACTCCTTCGATATCACAAGAGTGAAACGGGCATGCGGAATCGGCTTTTCTTCTTTACGATAGCATAAAACTATCACGTATCCGGAAGGTGACACTATATCATATTCATATATAATTTGCAAGGCTTTTCTGGCATCTCCCTTATGATAAGGCGGATCAATCAGGATAATATCAAACACCCTCCCCTGTTGGGAAAATTGTTTGATGATATCGAAAGAGTTCTTCCTATATACTTTAGCCTGACCAGACAATTTAAGTCCGGCCAGATTCTTCTGGATTATATTAATACAAAATTTGTTCCAATCAACAAAAAAGAGTTCTTTTGCTCCACAAGAAAGAGCTTCGAAGCCTAAAGCACCGGAACCGGCAAAAAGATCCAGCAGGCTCTTATCGATAATCTCATCTCTGATTATATCGAAAATGGCCCTGCGTAAAAGAGAAGAAGTCGGCCGGATATTAGCCGGTATGAGTATTCTCCTGCTCTTTAATTTGCCTTGGATAATCTTCATGTCTATACTGTCGGTATTGTTGCGTCAAAATAGGGCCGGTCACTTTTTCAGCCAGAAATCGAGTTGCTCTTTTATACAGCGATGAGCCGGCTCTCGCAAGTAAGGGTCATTTTTTATCACCCTGTAGGCGGATAAACGCGCCTGTTTTAAAATCTCTAAATCTCCTAAAGGGCTGGCAATTTTTAATTGGGGGAAACCCGACTGCGAAGAGCCAAAAAAATCCCCCGGCCCGCGCAGAGTTAAATCCTCTTCAGCAATTTTAAATCCGTCATTGGTAGTACTGATGATCTCAAGCCTTTTTTTGGCATTATCGCTTAAACCGGCATCACCGATCAAAATAAACTCTGGCTGATAAGTAGAACGCCTTATTCTGCCGCGCAATTGATGCAGCTGGGCAAGACCAAAGCGTTCGGGATTCTCCACAACCATAACTGTCGCGTTCTCAATATTTACCCCTACTTCAATAATTGTTGTGGCAATAAGAATATTAACATGGTTCTGCTTAAATTTCTTAATAATTATTCCCTTTTCCTTATTACTCATCTTGCCATGAAACATAGCAACTTCAAAATCGTTAAATTCTTCCTTAATAACATCATACATCTCCCTAAGAGACCTTAAATCCCAATCGTTCGACTCTTCGATAACCGGATAAATAATATAGGCCTGTCTCTTTTCTTTCAATTTCTCTCTCAACAAATCATACACCCATCTTCGCTTATCATTACCTACCCACAACGTACGCGGCTGTTTCCTCCCCGGCGGTAAATTGTCAATTACTGACAGATCCAAATCTCCGTAAAGAGAAAGTGATAAAGTTCTCGGTATAGGGGTGGCGCTCATCACAAGACAGTGCGGCGCGTATTTTTTGGCTTTCTTCGGCAAAAGGGTACGCTGAGCGACGCCGAACTTATGCTGTTCATCAATAACAACTAATCCTAAATTCTTAAATACCACAGCTTGCTCAACAAGAGAATGCGTCCCGATAACAATATCGGTAGTACCATCTCTTAAATTATTATACACCGCCTGTTTATCTTTTGTAGAGAGCGAAGACGTTAAGATCTCAATCTTAAAATTGAAACGTTTCAATAAATCTTTTAGAGTCGCAATGTGTTGGTAGGCAAGCACTTCCGTAGGAACCATAAAAGCGGCTTGAAAGTCCGATTGAGCCATCCATGCTATAGCGAAACAGGCGACAATCGTCTTCCCACAGCCGACATCACCCTGAAGGAGACGGTGCATTGGATAAGGCCTTTTCAAATCATTAAAAATCTCGCCGACAACTTTTTCCTGGCAAGGGGTAAGTTTAAAAGCCATGCTTTTCTCCAATTCCTCTCTTACCCCGTTATCGCCGGAAATAAAAACACTTCTTTGCGAACGATGGCGCGCTTTTCTTAAATAAACAAGTATCTGGGAAAAAAAAAGCTCTTCATATATAAAACGCTGCCGCGCCAAAACAGCGTCTTTAAGGTCGGAAGGGAAATGAATATTTCTTAAACTATAAGGGAGATTGGGTATGTTCTCTTTCTTACGTATATAATAAGGGATCGGATCATTGAGTTTGCTGCCGAAGCGATCAAGGAAACTGTGGAGTATTTTTCTTATTATTTTCTGAGTTAATCCTTCCGTGAGGCGATAAAAACCAACTATCCTGCCTAAGTTTAACGAAGGGTCCGTTTTTGATCCCAATATTTCAAATTCCGGCGCGACGAGCTGCCTTTTCCCTTTATAAATTCTACACTTTCCATACAAAACTAGCTCATCGCCAAGATTAACGTAATCTTTAAGATAGGTCTGATTAAACCACACACAGGTGAGTATACCGCTGCCATCCCCGATTACCACTTCAAAAATACTTTTGCGGGAAAGCTGCCGCCACATTTTAGGCTGAAGCGGCCTTAGATTCTTCGCCAAAACTTTTCCTTGTACCGAAAAAAATCCGTCTTTAACTAAAGCTTTGATCGGCGTTATCGTTCTCCTGTCTTCATAACGCAGGGGTAAATAGTAAAGGAGATCTTTTATCGTAGATATACCCAGTCGATTAAAAATCTCTTCTTTCTTCGGTCCGATTCCTTTAAGATAGCGTATATTTTGTGTGTCGGCAGGAATTTCTCTCATAAAACCATACTCTCTCCTGATAAAAAAAACCTTACATCTGACTATCCTCTGCCGTTTACTACTTAACAGTTGCGGTAACGTCTTTCTCTTACGCCAAAAGATCAAATATCAAAATGCAAGAAGTAAAGATTTTACATTTTATGACATATAACAATGCCGTGTTTACACTTAAATCCAGACGGAGAATATCCGAAATCAATCCGATTGCATTTAAACTCTAAACACTAAACTCTAACTCCTAAACCAAAACAAAAACATTCAATATCGTTTGAGAATTTCGAGTTTCGGGTTTTCCCGTACCGCATCATAATATTATAAAGCGGGATCCCGCATAGCGGGGGTTTCGGGTTTTTATACTCGATTGTAAACATATCTTTGTTATATTACACATTTTAATTCGCCATTTTAATTTATAAACAGTTGCCTTAACCGATATGGGCCTTCTTACCCTAACTGTTACCGATA
>JBDRDG010000154.1:0-8999 GCA_043821045.1 Candidatus Omnitrophota bacterium
TCGTAATGAATCGATTTTGAGAATTGTTCAAACTGCTTATCGATCTGCTTTTTAAACCGCCCGCCCCAAAGTTTCTTATTCACACTCTTTTTATTATTCATTGCCGTCTCTTTTTAATTTTACCTTACTTTACGTAAGGCAATCCCCATAATTTTATGAACCCCTCGGCAAAACCCCTATCGAATGTATCGCCTCCGCCGTAAGTGGCAAGGTTTTTTTTATACAAGGAGTTATATGAATGCCTCCTTACAACGGTAATATTTCCTTTATAAAGCTTCAAGCCGACAGAACCGGAAACAACTTTTTGCGTTTCCTCGACAAAAGCATCGAGGCTGCGCTTAAGCCGGGAAAAGACCAACCCCTGATAGACAAGATGCGAATAGCGCAAAGCGACCAGCTCTTTAAAATAAAGCGTCTCCCTGTCCAAGGCTAAATTTTCAAGCTCACGATGAGCGGTATAAAGAATCCATGCCGCGGGAGCTTCATAAACTTCTCTTGATTTTATGCCTACGCACCTGTCTTCAATAAGATCAGTTCTTCCCACACCGCAAGCGGCACCTGCTCTATTTAAGCTCTCGATTAAAGGAACCATGCCTATTTTCTTACTGTTGAGTTTTACCGGAACGCCCCGCTCAAACTCGATTTCCAAATATACTTCCTTTTCCGACGTCTCCTTTAGGGATTTAAGGGAAAAATAAGAATTTGACGGCGGCGGCTTAGTAATATCTTCTAAAAGGCCGGCTTCAATACTTACGCCCCAGATGTTTTGGTCAATGCTGTAGAGATTCTTCTTTGCCGTCTTCACCGGCAATTTATGTCTGCGGGCATAGGCGATCTCTTCTTCGCGACTGGTTAAATCCCACTCCCTTAACGGCGCGATCACTTTCACCCTCGGGTTAATAATCCGTATACTCACTTCAAAACGCACCTGATCATTGCCTTTCGCCGTACAGCCATGAGCGACTACGGATGTTTTTTCCCTCCGGGCAATTTCAACTAAATGTTTCGCGATTAACGGCCGGCCTAAGGCCGTGCTTAAAAGGTATTTACCTTCATAACAGGCGCCGGCCTTTAACGCCGGTAAAATATAATCGCGGGCGAACTCTTGCCGCAAATCCTTGATATAAATCTTATCAACGCCGGATTTAAGCGCTTTTTTACGCAATTGCCGCGGCGAAAACTCGCTGCCTAAGTTAGCCGAAAAACATATTACTTTATACCCCTTATCTTTAAGCCACTGGATACAACAGGAAGTATCAAGGCCGCCGGAATAAGCTAATATTACTTTCGACATAATCTTTCTCCTTGAGTATATAAAAGTATCGCTTTGGCGCTGTGAAGCCTGTTCGCCGCCTGGATAAACACCTTAGAATTGGCGCTGTCTAAAACAGAATCGCTAATCTCCTCTCCCCGGTGGGCGGGAAGGCAGTGCATCACTATATAATTGTTCTTGGCAAAGGTTAAAATCTTATCATTAACCATAAATCTCTTAAAAACTTTTTTTCTCATTTTCGTTTCATCTTCTTTGCCCATCGATATCCAGACGTCGGTATATATAACATCGGCGCCGCTAACCGCTTCCAAAGGGTTATTACCGATACAAATCCTAGCCTTTGACTTTTTTGCTATAGAATAACAGGTCCTTACCACCTCGCGATCGGGTTCAAAGCCTAAAGGGGTAGCGATAAAAACATTTCCTCCCAGGATAGAAAAGGCGTAAAGCAAAGAGTGACAGACGTTATTGCCATCCCCCAGATAGACGCACTTAATCTTTTTAATATTCTTGTTAAGTTCAAAAAGGGTAAGTAAGTCACCGACGATCTGAGACGGATGGAGCAAATCACTCAATCCGTTTACCACAGCTCCCTTGAAACTACCGGCAAATTCTTCTATTATCTGATGAGAAAAAGTCCTTAAGACAACGATATTCATATAGGCAGAAAGCGTCTTTGCGACATCGGATATTTTCTCGCGCTGGCCCAACTTCACTTCATCGGGCGAATAGTAAATCACATCGGCGCCCAGCTGCTGCCCTCCCAGACAGAAAGCGGTCTTTGTACGCAAGGACGGTTTCTGGAATAGTAAACCGACTGATTTTCCCTTAAGCCGTCCCTTATAGTCGCCCGGTCTTTTTTTTATACTGTAAGCCAGTTTAACCAAAGCGTTAATTTCTCCGGCGGTAAGATCTTTTAACGATAGAAAATTTTTCATTCGTATTCCTTAAAAACTTCTTCCAAAATCTTCAAACCCGTATCGATTTCTTCTCTTTTTATATTCAAAGCCGGCATAATTCTTAACACATTGCCGTGAGTACAGTTAATGATCAGTTTCCGCTTCAGGGCATTTTCAAATAATTTCTGCCCTTGGCCTATGAGTTCAATACCAATCATCAATCCCATGCCCCTTACCTCTTTGATTATTTTAAACTTTGCTTTAAACTGATTAAGGCGATTAAACAAATATTCGCTCTTTTCCCTCACATTTAGTATAATATCTTCCTCTTTTATTACTTTAAAAACTTCCCAAGCGACCCTTGTCGCGAGAGGATTTCCCCCGAAAGTCGAAGCGTGATGCCCCGGTTGCATAATATCGGCAAATTGTTTCTTAACTACCATGCATGACACAGGAATTCCCGACCCCAATCCTTTTGACAAAAGCATAATATCGGGGATAATTTTATAATTCTCATAACAGAACAATTTGGCCGTCCGTGCCATACCGGTTTGAACTTCATCAACGATGAGAAGAATATTGTGTTGATCACAAAAACGCCTTATTCTCTTTATATATTGAACGCCGGCCACATTAACTCCGCCTTCCCCCTGAATGAGCTCGAGGATAACGCCGGCTGTCTTTTTCGTAACTTTCGTCATGAAATGGTCAAAATCGTTAAAGCGCGCTTTGCGGCATCCGGCAATAAGCGGCCGAAACGGCTGATTATACTTCTTCTGGCCGGTGAGCGAAACAGCGCCGAACGTCCTTCCGTGAAAAGAATTGTTCATCGATATAACTTCATAACGCCGCCCCTGGCCAAAAAGACGGCTGAACTTCAACGCAGCTTCAACAACCTCAGCGCCGGAATTGGCGAAAAAAACCTTTGACGGAAAAGAATTAGCGACAATCTCTTCCGCCAAAAGATACTGCCACATATGATAAAGGTTATTGGGCAAGAAGATAAGGTCTTTTGCCTGCCGCTGTATTGCCTTAACTATCTTCTTATGGCTATGGCCTAAAATACCCACTCCCCAGCCGGGGAAAAAATCAAGATAACGATTACCGTTCTCATCCCATAAAAAACTCCCCCTGCCTTTAGCAAAAACAGGACCGACTCTTTTATAAACAGGTAAAAGATATCTTTCGTTCATGATTAAGCTACAATTTCCGTACCAATACCCTCATCGGTGAAAATTTCCAGTAAAAGAGCGTGCGGTATTTTAGCGTCAATTATATGGGACTTTTTCACTTTCATGGTAATCGCAGCCAAAGCGCTCTTTACTTTCGGAATCATGCCTTCATCAATAATTCTTGTTTTAATAAGGTCCTGAGTCTCTTTCTTGGTAAGGCTTGAAATTAACGAATCTTCATCGCGGGCGTTACGCATGACCCCTAAAACATTAGTTAAAAAAACTAACTTCTCCGCCGCCAGTTTACCGGCGATAAAACACGCGACTTCATCGGCATTAATGTTATAGACAACTCCTTCAGAAGAAACCCCCATCGGGCATATAACCGGTATAGCATCCGGCAGAATAGAATCTAGCTTCTCCCTTTCTAGATTAACGACTTCCCCGACAAAGCCCAAATCACGTTCGTTGTCTTTCTTACGGGCAATCAACAAGCCGTCTTCGCGTTTAAACCCTTTAGCTTTTATCCCATGCGAACTTATCTCCTCGACAATCGTGCGGTTGAGCTTGTTTAATTCCTCCTCAACCACAGCGAGGGTTTTTTTATCGGTCACTCTGATTCCGTCAACAAACTCACTGGTAAGTTTTAGCTCTTTGAGACGCTCGGTTATATTTGGCCCGCCGCCGTGGACTAAAATCGGGCGCATGCCGGTATAACGCAGGAAAGCGATATCTTCAAGAACCGATTTGCGCACTCTTTCCTCGGCGAGGATGGAACCGCCGTATTTTATAACAGTGACTTTCTTATGAAAATTCTTTATGTATGGCAGGGCCTCGATTAAAACCGATGCTTTTTTGATTGCCTCTTTCATCTCTTTTCTCTCCTTGGTTTCTAGCTGTATTCGGCGTTTATCCGCACATACCTACAAGTTATGTCCGAAGTATAAACCGTTTTGGAAAAACCGCCTCTTTTTAAATCTATTTTCACGGTGATATTTTTTTTCTTAAGCGGGGTTGTCTTAATCTTTAAGGCCGTTTCGCTGGTATGAATGTTTTCCTGACCTAAAGCGGCGATAATCCTGCCCCAATTAGGATTACAGCCATAAATTGCCGTTTTAAACAGCAATGAGTCGGCAACGGCAAAAGCCGCTTTCTTAGCTTCACTTTTACTTGCCGCGCCGGATACTTTAATCGTAACAAACTTTGTCGCCCCTTCGGCGTCTTTAATAACCATCTTGGCTAAATCTAAACAGACTTCATGCAAAGCAGATTTAAATCTTTCTAAATGACCAGGCTTATCGATAGCGGCAGATAAACCGCTGGCGAGAAAATAAACACTGTCATTCGTGCTCGTACAGCGGTCAACCGTTATCGAATTAAAACTTTCCTCTACCGTTTCTTTGGCATAGAGATTAAAAATCTTTTTGTCAATCTTGGCGTCGCTAAGGATAAAAACGAGCATAGTAGCCAATTGAGGGTGGATCATGCCAGCCCCCTTGGCAAAACCGGCAACCGTAACCTTCTTCCCTGAAACTGCGATCGTCCGGGAAGCAATCTTTGGAAATGTGTCCGTAGTAAGGATGCTGCTCGCGAACTTATCGGCATAAGGACCTAAACCATCGATTAACTTTGGTAAACTGGCTGATATTTTATCATAAGGCAACTTCTTACCGATAATACCGGTTGAAGCGATAAGAACGTTTTGTTTATTAACGCCCAATATGTCCGATAATTTTAAACAGATTTTTTCAGTCTCTATCAAACCTCGTTTATCGGAAAAACAATTGGCATTGCCGCTATTAACAATTACCGCCCTTGTCTTTTCCTTTATATTCCTCTTGCTTAACACTACCGAATATGAAGGGTTCTTATTTTTGGTAAAAAACCCTGCTGAAAGACAAAGGTTTTTGCAGAAAATCATACCTAAATCAAGACCTTTTTTCTTAATCCCGCTATTGACGGCGGAGAAAAGAAAACCCGATGGTAATTTCATAAACAAAAACCGTCCCTTTCATCAAATCCCAGCATGATATTCATGTTCTGCACAGCCATGCCGGCCGCGCCTTTAATCAGATTGTCGATGCAGGACGCAAGGACAGCGCGCTTGCCTCCTTTATCGACTGAGAAACCGATATCACAGAAGTTCGTTCCGACGACATCTTTAAGTTTAGGCAAATCATCCACCACCCTGACAAAAAAACAATCGCGGTAATATTTATCGTAAACCTGCCTTATCTTTATATCATTAGTCTTTTTCCGAAAAGATATATATATCGTGCTGTAAATGCCCGACTCAACACCGACCACATGGGGAACGAAATTAATCTCCGGCTTAATACCGGAGATGTCTTTTAAAACCTGAACAATTTCAGGAAGATGCTGGTGAGAAAACGGCTTATATGCCCACAGGTTATTAGAAATATTAGAATAATGATACTCTTTAAGACCTTTCCGCCCCGCCCCGGTAATAGAGGATTTCGCGTCAACAATAATATTTTCTTTAACTGCGCCCTCTTTCAATAAAGGGATAAGGGGCAAAAGGATTGACGCGGGGTAACATCCAGGATTAGCCACTAAAGGCGCTGTTTTAATCTTATCCTTGTAGAATTCCGGCAAACCATACACCGCGGTCTTTAAATTCTTTTTGTCTTTATGCTCTTTGTTATAGAACTTTTTATAAATTAGCCAGTCTTTTATCCGGTAATCAGCGGAAAGATCAACCACCTTCTTTCCGGCTTTCAATAGGCACGGCGCTACCTGCATTGAAACAGAATGGGGCAAAGAAAGAAAGAAAAAATCAGCCGCTTTCACCGCCCGCGCCAGATTCAACTTCTCACATTTAAGCTCTACTTTTTGCCTGAATCTTGGAAATATCCTGCTATAATCCAACCCGGCAGAATCGCGTGAAGTAAGATAGCCTAACCTGACATAGGGGTGCTGACAGAGTATTTCGACTAATTTCTCTCCCGTAAACCCGGTGGCGCCTAAAACAGCTACTTTCATTATCTTAAACGATTATTTTATGAAGCTCCGCGGGCTATCCCGAAATACCGGGATCCCGTAACACCATTATATAAATAAACACAGGAAAAGCGGGAAAGGCTACGGTTTCCTACATCCGCTATCCCGGCCACGCTTTCATCCGCGGTCGCTTGTCTTGAGTATTCTCGAAGGATAAAACCGTGATTTTATCGCATCGGGATAGAAAGTTATCATAAACTAAAAAGAGTGCAGCGTCAACATTTTTATCTTTTAACTGACAAACATTAACCGCATGGTTATACTAATGTTTTCTCTGTAAAAATAATCAGATTATCCTTTTTGGACAAACACCTTCCCCCCTGCGATTTAATTGGATAGGTATACTTTAATCTTTGATTATGGACTGGTGAGAAAATTAACGTTTAGTCCACTGGAATCTTCGACGAGCACCCTTACGTCCGTATTTCTTCCGTTCTTTTGCCCTCGGATCACGCGTAAGGAGTTCCTCCTTGCGCAGCGTCGGACGCAGATCAGGATTAGTTTGCAATAAGGCTCTTGCGATACCTAAACTAACCGCCCCGGCTTGACCGGATATACCGCCGCCGTTAACCCTCGCTTTTACATCAACCGTATCGACAACTTTAGCGACAATAAGCGGTTTTTTAATCTGCATCTGCTGGTCAACGGTAGGAAAATATTCGGTTAGGTTCTTCCCATTAATCAAAATGATCCCCTTGCCCTGCGGCATGAACCGCACCCGCGCTATCGCTTGTTTCCTTCTCCCCGTTGTTAAGAAAAATTTGGCTTTTTCTCCCATGCTATACCTCTATTTTTTGCGGTTTCTGCCCTTGATGACAATGTTCATCATGACGATAAATCTTTAATAAACGCAACATCTGCCTCCCTAAAATATTACGCGGCAGCATCCCTTTAACGGCCAAATGGAGTACTTTTACAGGATTCTTTTCCATTAACTGTGTAAGAGTTATTTTTTTGCGGCCACTGGGATACCCGGAATATTTATCATATACCTTATCTTTTAGTTTATTTCCCGTAACCCGGATATATTCGGCGTTTATGACCACAACGTTATCGCCGGAGAGAAAATTAGGCGTATAAGTAGCCTTGGTCTTACCCTGCAAAATCCTTGCTATTCGCGAAGCCAATCTGCCAAGGATTTTATCTTTAGCGTCAATAATAACCCACTTGCTCTGAAGATTGTTGTAAAACTTAGTCTTTTTCATAAATTACGTTTATATCATATTTTGGAAAAATGTCAACATTTATCTTGACAGGAAAGATAATCCTTTGTATATTATAGATCTTTAATTGCTGTTTTGTCTTGCGCTTATAATAAAGTTTAAAAGTTATTTTATTATAAAAATCGCACAAAGACGGTAGAAACTAAAAATACCATATATTCGAAAGCCGACTGTTTTCAGGTAAAGTTTAAGGAAAAACGATGTCACGAAAATGCTCAATATGCGGTAAAAAGGCGATTACAGGTAATAGCATTAAACGAAGAGGCTTACCTAAGAAAAAAGGCGGCGTTGGCTTAAAAACCACCGGGATCACAAAAAGAAGATTTAAGCCTAACCTGCAGAGACGAAGAACGCTTATTGACGGCAAAATACAGAAAATACTTATTTGTACCAAATGCATTAAAAACGGAAAAATCACCCTGCCGGTGAAGAAAACAAAACACGCCCCGTAAACAATAATTATTTTATAAACAGCTACAAATACTTTTCTATCTTCTCCAACAACTTATCGCCTTCAAAAGGTTTTACGACATAATCTTTAATGCCTTCTATTTCAAAGAGATCTTTCATCTTATCCCTGCCGGTCAATACAATAACCGGTATCTGTTTTGTCTGGCTGTCGGCTCTCAGCTCCTTGACAAAAGTATACCCGTCCATATTAGGCATTATAATATCGACAACAATCAAATCGGGAAGCTCTTCTTTAACCTTCCGTAAACCTTCCTCTCCGTCAAAAGCGGTAATCACATGATAATTTTTATCCTCTAATCTTGTCTTCACCACATTAACCAACTGCGGCTCATCATCGATTAAGAGAATTTTCTTCTTAGCCATATTTAATCATCACCTCCAATCTAAAACTTATATTAACAGGCATATTTTCACAAATCAAACTCTATATCCCCTATACGCTAAACGCTATACGCTATATAAAGCGTTCATTGGTTCAATAGCTCCTTGATTCTAGCGAGTAAAGTCTCGGCGATAAACGGTTTTGTGCAGTAAGCGTCGGCGCCGGCTAATCTCGCCAGCTTTACATCGATGATTTTATTCATACCGGAAAGCATAATTATCGGCACATTGCCTAATTTACTGTCACTCTTCAATATCTTGCATACCTCATATCCGTCCATTTTCGGAAAAACAACGTCAGGGATAATAAGGTCGGGTTTGACCTGACGCGCTAAATCGATACCTTTCTGAGCTTCGTAAGCTTTAATCACATCGTAACCGCTGGCTTTTAACCTCATCTCCACAAGCTGAACAAGCTGTTCCGAATCGTCAATAACTAATATTTTCTTAGCCATGTCTACTCCTCCCTGCTTTATACATATTGTCAAAAATATATTTTGTCTTGTAAAACTATATTATTAGCGTCTAGCGGATAGCGTTTAGCGTATACAATTGAGAA
>JBDRDG010000155.1:0-6942 GCA_043821045.1 Candidatus Omnitrophota bacterium
AAACATGCTAAGTGCGTTTTGTCAACTATGTAAACTCCGTAAACTTTGTAAACTAAAGGAATCTGTCATCTCCAATCGGCAATCTGTCATCTGCAATCTAATATTAACTATCCGCTATACGCTATACGCTAAACGCTAGTTTTTAAACTATCCGCTATCCGCTAAACGCTATACGCTATCAGTTACGGCGTTATCTTCTTAAGATATTTAAGGTATTCTGAATCGGTGGTAAGGATTATGGTGGTGTTTTCATCAACCGTGTTTTTGTAGGTCTCAAGGGTTTTGAGGAAGGAGTAAAGTTCGGGGTCTTTATTGAAGGCATCGGCGTAAATCTGGGTCGATTTCGCGTCGGCTTCGCCTTTTATCTCCTGAGCTTTTTTATAGGCACCGGATAAGACGCCTTTTAACTCTTTTTCCGTTCTGCCTTCGATTTCAGCGCGGATACCTCTGCCTTCTGAACGGTATTTTTCCGCCGCCTGTTTACGTTCAGCGATCATGCGTTCGTAAACTTTTCGTTCTACCTCTTCAATGTAATTAACGCGTTTTACGCGCACGTCAATCAGATCAATGCCGTAATGGGGGGCGAGTTCTTTTGCCCGTTCGACTATCTCTTTACGCATCTGGTCGCGGCCGATAGTGATTTTTTCTAAGGCGCTTTCATCAATAAACTCGTTTTGGGCGCGCAGGTCTTCAAGCTCTTTAATCAAACGATTCGATGAACGCACAATCGAAATAAGGTTATGGGATGTTACGGCGTCGCGCACGGCGGCGTCAACGATGTCGTCTAAGCGCGCATGGGCGCCGCCTTCGTTAAACACCGATTGGAAGAATAGTAAAGGGTCATTAATCCGCCAGCGGGCGGTTGTGTCGATAGAGATGTATTTTTTGTCTTTTGTGGGGATTTGCGTGGGGTAGCCGTCCCACTCTAAAACACGCTTTTCAAAATAGTGGATTTTGTGTAAAAACGGCAGTTTTAATTTCAGACCGGCGCTCTTTTGCGGCTGGCCTACCGGTTTGCCGAACATGGTAGTAATCGTCTGCTCGCCTTCTTTTACAATATAAAAGGGGTTGCCGGCGACAATGATTATAAACACTAGGAAAATTGCAACCAGCGTTGTTATTGGTAAAATATTCTTGTTCATTTTTTATTCTCAAGCTGTAATAGCGGCAGTATCCCAGTTTGCTGTTCATCAACAATATATTTCCTGCCGGCTTTTGTCAGTATTTCGTTCATATTTTCAAGATAAAGGCGTTTACGCGTAATATCCTTAGCTTTGTTATAAGCGTCAAGAAGAAGTAAGAAACGTTTGGCGTCGCCTTCGGCGGTATTAATTTTCTCTAAACCGTATCCTTCAGCTTCGCTTATTATCTTTAACGCTTGCCCCTGGGCCTGAGGGATTTTTTGGTTATAGATTTCACGTGCCTGGTTAATCAGTTTTTCTTTTTCCTGCTTTGCTTCGTTAACTTCGTTGAAGGCCGATTGTACCGGATCGGGCGGGTTTACGTCCTGCAGTTTTACCGTGATGATTTCAATACCAGTCCCATATGTGTCCAGTATCGTCTGCAGTTCAACCTGGGCTAAATTATTTATTTCCACGCGCTTGGTCGTTAGGACTTCGTTAAAAGAGAAATCGCCGACGATTTTCCGCATTACCGACTCGGATATATCGCGAAGAGTGGCTCGGATATTGCGAATGTTAAACAAGAGGGCGAAAGGGTCTTTTATCCGGTACTGGACAATCCATTCGACGTCCATGACGTTTAAATCTCCCGTCAGCATGAGAGATTCATCGGCGTAGGAGCGTTTATCGTAGGTCGTCCGTATTCCCGGTGTTTTAGTGCGAAAACCAAACTCTTCCTTATAGACAAATTCCACCCTTACGGGGTAGATGCGTTCTATGCCGAAAGGTATTCTAAAATGCAGGCCCGGCGGCGTTGTCCCAATGAATTTTCCAAAACGCAGGACTACGCCTACTTCGTTTGGCTGAATGGTATAGAAGATTGTCGTTATAACCCCTACAATACAGATAATCGCGATGATTGTAATCAAACTGGCAGGTTTGGGAAAGTTGACTTTGTAATTTCCACCGCCGCGCGGGTGAAATATTTCGTCTGGGTTTATACTGCGAAACGCCATGTGTTTATATTAACATAGTTAATTTTCTTGTCAACCCTTAACTCCCCTAATTAGAATTTTAGGGTTTTATTTTGGCGAGAACCGCTTGGGTTTTAATAAACTGCACACCTCTCTGTTTCCAGACGGAAAATAGACGGTCGCGTTCGGCCGACGAGATTTCTTTAACCGCGTCTTCGATGACATATAACGGAAAATCGTGTTTTAATAGTTCTGTTATCGCTTCCTTTACGCAGTACTCAGTGACAACGCCGTATAGATAAATTTTGTCGGGGAAAATGAGATTTAACAACGGCAAGGCATTAGGGTTGGAAAATAGATTTAAATTGTTTTTTTCGAGAATTAATTGTCCTGAGGAAGAGATAAATTTTTTCAGTTCCTTGACGGAATAGACTTTTTTGCACGAAATAAGCTTATAATTATCTTTTAAGCTTTCTTTGATTTTTTTATGGCCGCGCGTTCCCCTCAGACAGTGTTCTTCGAACTGTTTGAATTCCTCGCAGTTTTTCTTATGCGTGTCCTGGGATGAAATGATTAAAATGTCATTAGTCTTGGTAAAGGCAGTAATCGTTTTTATGTTGTCGATGATTTTCTCCGAGCCTTTTACGTATAAAACGCCGCCTTCATGGATAAAATCATTTTGTGTGTCGATATCGAGGAAAACTACTTTTTCGGCAGTGCGTTTTTCGATTTGTTCTTTTAATCTTTCCGTGAGAGCCGACAACTGTTTGCTCACATTTACAGGAAAGCCGGCGGTTACCTTAATCTGCTTGAACTCATCGGGGAGTTTTTTTATTTTTTCGAGAAGAATTTTTTTCTTCTCCGGCAAAGACCTGTTTTTATGCAGTCTTCGCCCTTTATCCATTACTTTCTTGAGGAGCTTTTTCCCGCTTAGTTTCTCACCTTCTAACGCTATAGTATCGTCACGGATTATTCCGGTTTCGTCGGCTGAACGGAAAATTTGTTTTTTCCCCGGCAGGGTAGTTTTATTTTCGCTTAATTTCATCGTGGGGATGAAATCGTTGCCGCTCTCTTTTACCTCAACAAGTTTATAAATCACATCGGTGAACGGTAAATCCGATGAGCAGCCCATATTGGTGCCTACACCGAAGGCGTCAATCGGCGCTTTTTGTTTTATCAATTCGCCGATTTTATATTCGTCAAGATTTCCGGATGCGAATATTATCGTATCAATAAGCCCTTTTTTATCTAAGAGAATTCTGGCATATTTGGCGTCAGTCTGGAGGGTGCCGCTGTCAAGTCGTATTCCCACGAGACCACATCCCATTTTACGCAGTATCGCGGCAATCTTAATCGCGTTATCTATGCCTTTTTTAGTGTTGTAAGTATCGACTAAAAGAATCGAACGCGCCGGAAAGGTTTTGGCAAAGGCGGCAAAACTTTCGATTTCACGTTCGAAGCTCATTACAAAAGAGTGGGCCATTGTTCCGGCAACGGGAATGTTGTATAAAAAACCCGCCTGTAGGTTGGATGTTCCCGCGATACCGCAAATATAAGAGTATCGGGCGCAGGCTAATGCTGCCTCTATCCCCTGAGTGCGCCGCAGGGAAAAATCATATATTTTCCTCCCCTTGGCGGCAAGGGTTATTCTTAAGGCCTTTGTCGCTAAGGTAATCGCTAAGTTGAGCCGGTTTAGAACGATGCTTTCAACTATTTGTCCTTCGATGATATTCGCCGTCACTCTCAATAAAGGTTCCGATGCGAATAGTATCTCCGGCTCTTCCACGCTATAAACAGTTCCGTTAAACTTGAATGTCGCGAGATAATTGAGAAAATCATCGTCAAAAATTCGTAAACCTTTCAGGTATTCGACATCTTCAGGATTAAAACGAAAGTTTTCTAGCGCTAAAAGCGCGTCATCAATACCGCAGGCAACGTAAAAGGGGCGCGCCTCGGAGCGGATCAAGGCATCAAATGTGGCGACGGTGTTGCGTTTCTGTTTGTAGTACACCTGGGCCATGGTTAACTCGTAAAGGTCAACCGCTAATGATTGATTAACTTGCATTTCGGAAAATATCGTTAATTATACCGTCGCTAATATAGTTGGAAATGTGTATTAACTCGCCTTTCTCAAAAAATATATACGTGGGAACGCCAATAACATTGAACTCCTGGGCTGTCGCGCCGTCCTGGTCAAGGACAATGTTCTCGGTAATTTCAGAGCCTAATTTGAGTCTGTCCGTGATATGGCTTACCGTATTTTCTGTCTCGCCGATATTAACATAATAAATTTTTACCTTATCGGCATTGTAAGGCTGGGAATTTATCTTTGTCAGCTCGCGGCGGCATATGTAGCACCAGCTTGTCCAGAGGAAAAGGATCGTTTTATCCGACCCGGCTGTCAACTCTTTGTAACCCAATGTTTTATCATCGAGAGTTTTAAAGGCAGAGTCCTCGATTCGAAAAGCGGAAAGAAAAAAGATTAAGATTATAAAAAACAGTTTTTTCCTCATGAATTACCTCTTGTGTTTATTGGATTTTACTCTCTCCTTTGGCCGGATTAGTTTCAGTTAACAGCCACTGTTTATATTTTTCATTAACTTCTGAGGCGTCCATGGCGATTATTTCCGGGACGCTATAGGGATGGTTTTGTTCTATCGTCTCTTTTAGTTTGTTATACAGTATTTTTTGTGTTTTGATAATTAACAGCGCCTCTTTTTCCTGGTCGATCTTGTTTTCCCACCAGAAATAGGATGTTACCGCCTCAATTTTATTTACGCAGGCGCACAAGCGTTCATTGACGATTTTTTTCGTTAAATCGTCGGCTTTGTCTTGAGGCACTGTTACAAAAACAATTATCACCATTTTAACTTTTTACTTTTTTGAGCAATGCCGCAAAGCGTTCGGCAAAGCGTTCGCAGTTATTCTTACAGTTCTCATCCACTGCTTTCACGGCCACTGGGCCGTAATGATCTCCTTGGAAATCTCCTTGAATAATCATGCCGTGAATTAGCATGGCTTGAAGGATTGATATAATTGTTGTTTCATTGCCCCCCGCGGTATTGGCACTGGATGAGAAAGCGCCGCCTGTTTTGGCGTCAAGCTTTCCGTGGAAAGCGACAGTTTCATCAAGAAGTTTTTTTACTTTCGAGGCCATTGTGCCGTAGTATGTGGGAGAACCGATTATAATACCGTCGTATCCTAAAAGGTCTTTTGCTGACAAGTTTTCGCAAAAACCAAGTGTCGTTTCAATATCCTGTTTTTCTAAGGAATCTTTTATGATCTGGGCCATTTTCTTTGTTGTGCCGCCACGCGAGTAATAAATAATAATTACCTTCATCTTTTCCTCCTGTTTAGCGGTTGTAAAACATATGCAGGCGTCTTAAGGCGCGCGCTTTGTCGCTATGGTCTATTTTAGCTTTTTTAATGACTTTATTCAACAAATTAATTGTTTGCTGATAATTAGATAGGTTTATTTTATAGGGATAGCCGTCTTTTCCCCCGTGCGCGAAACTAAACCTTGCCGGGTCTTTAAAACTTAACTTTTCGCCGTAAATCAGGTCGCTTATCAAAGCTAATGCCCGTATTGTTTTTGCCCCTACGCCGGCAAGTGAAAGTAAAACCTCGAAATCTTTAGGTTTTTTCTGATAAGTGCGCAGGAAGATTTTATCAATATATTTGGGGTTTATGTCGGAAAGGAGAATTTTGTGCCGCGGTGAGAGGCGGCCGGTTTCCTCCAGAACATTTTTTAAATCGGAAATGTTAGCGTCTGGTTTACGGCAGGATAGTTGAGTGCATAATTTTCGCAACTCCTCTTTCTGGCCGTCAACCATGTTCAATGTTAAAAAGTTTTTGTCGGAAGCAATTCCTTTATGGGGTTCGTTTACAAAGGAATCTAATTTCCCCGAATACCAGTGGTAACGGCGCGCCCATATTCCTTTTTGGCTCATCCCTTGCTGAATCACGGCCCAGTTTAGGTCGGCGGTGAATATAAATGTGTGGTGGTAAAGAGTAAAGCCATCCTGCAAGGCGTTATTATCGACTTTGGCGACAATCTTTGAGGTGTAAATCAGGTTATTTAAGTCTTTAGCTAATTTTGCCGCGATCGCCTCTATTTCAAACGGTGTTTTCCGCGAAGTCGCCCCTTTACCGCCGCATACGTATATTTGTGAATCAGATAAATCGCGGAAAGTTTCTTTTAACGCGCCGCAGACTGTAGTCGTTAGTCCTGAAGAGTGCCAGTCAAAACCAAGGATACAGCCGAAAGATTGAAACCACCAGGGATCAGATAGTCTTTCAAGGAGAAAATCAGCGCCGTGTTCGATTAAAATTATCTCACAGATGCCGCGCGATAATTTGTGCATTTTCTCAAACAGCCAGCGCGGCGCGCGGCCTGTGTGCAAGGGAAGATCAAGAGTGCCGGATTTCTTTAAGGACATATCTAATAGATTGCGGATTGGAGATATAAGTAAAATAATATCTTGCGCTATGCGCCATGCCCTGTGCGCCATGCGATAAAAAAGCGTGCGCCCGGCAGGATTTGAACCTGCAACCTTCTGGTCCGTAGCCAGACGATCTATCCAGTTGATCTACGGGCGCAAAGCCATGGTGCTAACGCACCCTTTCTTCAAAAAAAAGTTTATTCTCAAAATTAGCCTATTACTTTTGAATCTTCCGCTCGATGAGCTTCAGATTCATTTCTGGAAAACCGCTTAACATAATTGCAAGCTTATTCAAATGGCTTTTCATAGGGACTCTGTCCCTTCTGACGCTCAGCAAGTAAGAATTTCACTGAAGAATTACTTGCCTCTCTGTCATCCCTGAAGAGTTTTCAAAGAAGTAGGAAT
>JBDRDG010000156.1:0-5089 GCA_043821045.1 Candidatus Omnitrophota bacterium
TTGTCGCGAAAGCCGTCGCTGACGGATGCGCTGTTTGTTTCTATCTTAACAAAGGACATGATTATTATTTCGCTGAGACTTTAAGCGAGCGGGATAAAGTAACAAGGTTATTAGAAGGTATATTTGAGGTTGCCGATAAAAATAAAGATCAATTCAGGCAAACTTTGCCTTATGCGAATATGTCATCAGGGTTTCAAGCGTGTTTTCAGTTGCTTTATGAAGTTATAACCTCTATCGGCCAGGATGAAACTCGAATTGAAAAGTCGTATGTTGATCAGAATGCGCAGTTAATTTCCCGGCGCTACGTTATAATTTTCAGCCAAGAGCATATTTACGCTTTTTATGGCCGGCCAGAAGATAGCGGCGGCCAGGAAGTTCCCACAATATATCTGGATTTTGGCCTTTTAAAGTATGTGCTAGAACATAATTCGGATACGGTTAAAGAGTGGTTATATTATCTGCTAGGACATAACGATTTCCATCTTCGCGGCGAACAACCTAACCCTGTCAATGTCAAGGGGCATCTTTGCGCCATTACGTTAGAAGACTACTTAGTTGACCTTTTACAGGTATATTATGAAGAAAAATACTTGCGGGCCGAAAGTTCCCGCTTTGATCAACTCGATAATGTGGCGGACGCCGGATTGAATGAACCGCAAAAAGTCTCCCCTGTTAGCAAGATGGAAAAAGGAACATTAAATAAGGAGCCTGTAGAGGTTGTTTTGGCGAGGGAATCTTTTAGCAGGTATTTTAATCTATCGATAAAGGTAGACCGTATGGTTATTGAAACGATGGGAACGCATCTTATTTCGTTGTTCACCGCTGTTGAGGGTGCCGGATATTTAAATCAAGATATAAGGCGGTTATATGATGAGGCGAAGGTATTAATAGATTGGCTGGTAAGTCAAGACGCTGTTGCCTATGAGGAACTTAAGAAAGTAGGAAGCGCAGTTTATGCCTATATTGATGTAGTGGAAAAAGAAGCAAAAGGCAATCAAACCATTAATTCGGCCTGGCAAGTATTGTATAACCATTTATTTAAAGAATTTTCTGCCAAACATATTCCACAGTTTATTATGGTGGATGAATTCTTTAAAGATACATATAATCGGGAGGGAGTAATAACAAGGAGAACCATAGTGATAGGCCTTGTTGGTCCTGATGGCTGTCTTTACAACGTAAGCGCCAACCCCGGCGAATTTATCAGTAAAGACGGCGCAAAAGTAAATATTCCTTATGAGCCCGAAGCTATAAAGAATCATTTAATAAGCAGCAAAAGGCGCGGCTGGCGCGCGCTTCTTTTACCGTTAAATACAAAGGGAAGGAAGCCGGCTGTCGAAGATGTTAAGGCAATACCTTTAGGGCCGGATTTTTCAGATGCCGCCGTGTCATCTCCGATAAAAGTGCTAGCGGTACGGGAGAATGTTGGTGAGGAGTTGTCTGCCTTCTTTGATCAGGCTTATCGCAGGGTTGATAGATGTATTGACGCTCTTGGGGATATTGACCGGTTAAGGGAAAGATTCGACCAACGAGTTACAGAATTCGTATCTGCTTACATAGACGGTCGGCACTTTCCCCAGAATCAACTTGATTCGCTTCGCGAACTTACTGCAAGAATTGAAGAATTGAAGGGTAAGGAAGTCGTCGAAAGAATTTATCGTCAGGCAAGCTTGAGAAGTCTTGATGATATTCTGTACAGGTGCGTAGTTAAATTGTTGTTTAATTTTGGGACGGCACACGTTTCTTTACTCGCTTTATACAGAAAAATGACTCTTTCCGCATGGAGTAAAGCACTTATGGAAGAGACACTTTTTAGTCTTGACGAGATGATTAAATTTCAATCCAGCTCCGCGCTGGTTTCTTCCGAGTCTAAAACCCGGGATCGGCTTACTATCCTTGACGGCAGTATCAGCCGGCGCGGCCCGCCGCAGACAGCAGCCGCATTATCTAGCAGTCCCTTTAAGATGAAGATTAAGCTGCCTGCCGTATTATTATCATTTGTTTTTGTCTGCCTCATACTTGCCGCTCAGGGAGCCACCTGTCAGGAAACGTATTCGGTCAATTATCCCAATCTTGTATCCACCAAATATAAAGGTATGGTTAAACGCTTCAATAACCATGCGCATGTTATATGTTACCTTGGGGACCACCTGTTTATTAGAGAACTTTCTTCTGACCAACAACAACAAAAGACAGTCGCCGTTCATAAAGACAGTATTTTCAAAGGGTTTTCTGTTACGACTGTCCCTCTTAACCATTTGTCGTTATATGATGTGCCTTACGATTTCTATAGCGGCGGCAAGAGATATTGGATTATGGGCATCAAACAGACAATAAACTTTGTTCCGGTTGATAGCGCAATGCTGTATTACACTAAGCAGATAACGCGCGGCCAGTTACGTAAAGATATGGTATCGTTAAGGCTCACCGATTTAAAACAAATTACAGAAGAGACTTCTATCGTTGCGGCAATAGAAGGCGATGACTATTTGCTCCGGGCCGTAACGCGGCGCGAAAAAGATACTTTGTCTATAACCTGCCCTAATGGAAAAACAGTATTTGTTTCCGTCTGGGACGTTATAAACGATAAAGGCCGTGTGTCTCTTAAGAAAAGCGACTATAAAATAACTATTTCACCGGACGCGAAAACTTTAATTTTTACAAGCGCGCCGCGCTATCTGGCAAATTATAGGAATAAGGCCAGCTCGGCGGTGACGGTTGAGGAGAGGCTCGCGTCTATAGAATTTTTATATCTCTGCACGCACAAGTTTGTAAATATAAAACTTCAAATGGTTATCGCGTTGGTAGAGTACGGGGCGCCTCGTAACGGAGTAACAGAAGCGATTTCACAAAAGCTAGAAGAAGAGGTAATTAGTTTAGAGGATGAGTTGTTAGAGGTAGGCATAACCACCGATTTAAACGCGCTTGCTAAAAACAGCCGTGCTTTTGTCGATAAGGTTAATAGTTTTATTGGTATGTGGATGAAAGAGTCGGAAGCTTTCGCGCTGGTTTATCTTGAGCATGTCGGTTGTAATGAATTTGACCGGTTTCGCGAAGAGATGTCTGTTTTAGAAGAGTCTGTTATCGTTTTAGATTGTGCGTCTACTAGGAAAACGATGGTTCCCGAACTAGAGGATGTTTGGTCGACAGTAAAAGAAAGGCTAGAGTCGGTGATTGAGTTTCCCCGGCAGGCAAGATATTTTATGGATACTTACATGAATCCAGAAAATATTTTAGAAATATACCGGATGATAGAAGAGTCGTGTGATTTTGAATGTTTGTATTTTAATAGGTTGTGTCAGGTGCGCGGGTTGGTTGATATGGTGAGATTCGTAAATTTTGCTACCAATCGAACAGCCGGTTTTATTAAGAAGTGGAAGGATGAATTACCAGCCTTTCTAGAATATTTTAATGATAATCAGGGTGATGCCTTTCTCGATTTGTTGAATGAAACCAAAAAACAGCTTATAGAAAGAATACGCCGTCTGCCGGGATACAAAGATGAACGACGCATACTGTTTCCCGTGATGTCAAGGATAAATGACGAAACCGGCGTGTCTTCGTCTCTTTACGATGATGCGAAGTGGGTAAAGGGTAAACAGTTATATATATGTATGCATAGTTTTGTGAATGTGAAACTCAGGATGTGTATAGAACTGTTGAAGTTCGGGGCTCAAGATAACGCTGTGTCCGTGGAGATGTTACAAACAATACAAGAGGAGATAAACTGGTTAGGCTTGGGCCTGAATGAAGTATTAACAGCTTCTGATATAGGAGGTGTCGTTAAAAAAAGTTATGCATACATCGATAGCGTAAAAGCGTACATTGATCGCTGGCGCGGCCAGTCAGATAAGTTTGCCGGAGTTTATGATAGATATGTAGGGGATGATGGGTTTAGCCGGTTCAGAGAGAGAATGGTTGGATTAAGCGGCGATATTAATCAGATGCAAGACAGTGTTGATGAGAAAGATATGGGGCCGGACGTAGAAGATATCTGGATTAGAGTAAAAGATTGGTTGCAGGTAATGATAGATTATATTCAGGGTATAGCCTTTAGTATGGATAGGTTTACTAATCAAAACAATATCGTGGGAATCTATCAGGCGGTAGAAGAAGCCTTTGAGCTTGAATATTTGTACTGGGATAAACTGAGCGGCGTGCGAAGTTTATTTGACATAATCAGTTTTATGAACCTGTTGTGTCAAGAAATAACCGTTTTTGTTGATAAATGGCGGGAACGTTTAGAATTGTTTAATCGTTGTTTCGAAGACAGCGGAGAGACTTTCTTTCCTTTGTTAGACGAAACACAAACAAATATTGCAGTCCAGATACGCCAAATGACCGGTTATAAACAGGAAAGAAACGCGCTTCTAACCCCTTTGCCAGGCGAGGCACCGAGGAGATCATTAGAAAAGTTACCCCATCTCAGCGGCGATAAAAAGAAAAGAAAAGGGCTTCTCCGTCTTGTCGTCCATAACAAAAAAGGAAACGGATCTTCGCCGATAGATCGGGTTTCTTTTGTTGACCATGATAAAAAAGAAAAGTTTTTAGCAATTAAAAAGATGTTTTTGACCGGATCGTTAAACGTGTTAAATCACTGTGTGCGGACATCGTTACTCGCCGGCTGTCTTGCTTCTTTGCTTGATCTTCCTGAGAAAGATAAAAGGGAAGTGAAGTTTGGCGGCCTCATGCATGATGTAGGCAAAGGCGGGGATAGGTTTTTGCTTGCTTTAAATAATTATCCGGCAAAACTGTCTCCCCGATGGTACAGGTATTTAGGGCGTGAACATGCCGTAAATTCTTTAGCGTTATTTAAAAAATGCGGTATTCCATTGACTAAAAGTCAAGAGCGGTTGATATTATGGCATCATTTTCCCTCGATGTTTGGTAGCAATATCCTGGCTCAGATAATTTCTCTCGCTGACTGGCTTGACGCAATACTTGATTCATCACGCTCCTACCATTGGGTACGGCGCTCCGTGAGAGGGATTGATGATTTACCCGGGAAATTAGATGCGTATCTTAACAACGGAAATGTATGGGGCCAAACCGGGTTGCTGCCGGAGTTAAAACAGGTAGTAGATACTAT
>JBDRDG010000157.1:0-6687 GCA_043821045.1 Candidatus Omnitrophota bacterium
ACCGTCTAAGGCGATCATACATATATTATTTTTCTTGTGTTATTTTTCCCTTTATTCCCAGACTCTATCTCAAGAACAGTTGTTTCCTCAGAACCAGGACGGCCTGGGCAAAAGTTTACCTTCAACGGTTGAGACGATAAAAGAGCAGACGCAGGAGATTAAAGTCGAAGCGGAAGCGGCAAAGAAGGAAGTGGAATTCCATAAGAAAAAAGTTGAACTGGAGAAGAAACAGGCGGAAGTTAAACTCAAAGAAGCCCAGGCGGCAAAAGAGGAAGTGGAAGTTATCAAAGAAACGGCGGGAAACAGCCGTGAGGTGAGGGAAGTGCGGGCATTAGCCGTCCAGAAAGAAAAAGAAGCGAAGCAAGCTTTTGAGAAAGTAAAACTTTCGGAAGAAAAGATGCTCGCGGCAATTGCGAAGTCGGAGATAGCCGCCGAAGAGCTGCGATTAGCTCTCCAACGGGCCGAGACGGCTGAAGGGAAGATTAAAGAAAAGCAGAATATAACCTATAAAAAAATTCTTCAAACGGCGATTGTGATAATAATCGGTTACTGTTTTATTTTTATCCTCGTCGGTGTTATTAACCGGCGGATAAAGGAGATTAAGGCAAAACATATCATACGAAAAAACATAATTTATGTGCTTACTTTTCTTATTATCATTTATATAGTGTTCATCTGGGTTCGTGATATTAATTCGATAACTATTTTTTTGAGCATTATCGGCGCCGGCCTTGCTTTAGCCCTGCAGGAAGTTATCCTTTGTGTTGCCGGGTGGTTTCTTATATTGCTGCGGCGGCCCTTTGAGGTCGGCGATAGGATTGAACTGGGAGGTGTTAAGGGCGATGTGATTGATATCCGTCTTTTTCAGACGTCACTTCTTGAAATCGGCAATTGGGTAGAGGCTGATCAGAGTACCGGCAGGATCGTTAATATACCCAACAGCGCAATTTTTAAGAAAGAAAATTATAATTATAACCGCGGATTTGAATTCGTCTGGAACGAGATAAAAATTATTGTTACTTTTGAAAGTGATATAAAGAGAGCCGAGGAAATTATGTTGGGTCATGCCATGAAGATAGCCGAAGGCATGGATGAGATTGTGCGGCGGGAAATTAATATGATGAGCCGGCGCTATATGATTCACTATGAAAAATTCACCCCCATCGTTTACGCCGATATTAAAGACAGCGGAGTTGAGTTGTCATTGCGTTATCTAACTGAGGCCAGAAAACGGCGTTTTACCCAGGATAAGATTTGCCGGGCTGTTCTTGCCGATTTTGATAAGGAAGAAAAGGTTAACTTCGCCTATACCACGTATAGGATTGTAAAGTAAATACCTTCTCAAAAATAAAGCCGATCTAAGAAAGGGATGATCTTTCCATGAAAAAGTTAGACAATCTTTTTCAGATAGCTGTCGTTCTTTTCGGCAGTTATTGGCATATCTTCGAGCAAAATATATACATTATTAAACTAGCGTATAGCGTATTTTGTCTGCATAGAGCATAGCGCATAAGGCATAGAGTTAAAATAACCAAGACACAAGATACAATAACCAAATGAAAATTACAAATCACAAATTCCACCTGTCTACCGCAGGCAGGAATTACAAACTCCCGCATTGCGGGATCCCGCTTTATAAAATTAATTAAAGGAGCGGGAAAACTGCAATTTCCAATAGACAATACACAAAAGATTTTTTGTGATTTTGGTATTTGGATTTGCACATTGTTTGTGATTTAATTGTAAACAAATTATTAAAGTTTGGGATCTGTTTGTGATCTTGTTGCTTAGTTATTGGTTATTTATAAATGGTGATGGTATTTTGAATCAGTTGATGCTAAACGCTAATAATAGAGTTTCAGAAGACAAAACATATTTTTGACAATACGTTCATAATCTAAGGGAGGTGTTATGGCAAGACGCAGTGACATTAAGAAAGTTTTAATTATTGGTTCCGGTCCGATTGTTATCGGCCAAGCTTGCGAATTTGACTATTCCGGCACGCAGGCGTGTAAGGCTTTACGTGAGGAAGGTTATGAAATCGTTTTGGTCAATTCCAATCCGGCTACGATCATGACCGATCCGGGAATGGCCGATAAGACATACATTGAACCGCTTACCTTAGAAAGCGTAGCCAAAATTATCGCTAAAGAACGGCCGGACGCCTTATTACCTAATTTAGGCGGTCAAACCGGGTTAAACCTCGCGTCCAGTTTATATAAAGCGAAAGTTTTGGATAAATATGGCGTAAAGATTATCGGTGTGAAAGCTGACGCTATAGCAAGGGGAGAAGACAGAGAAGCTTTTAAGGAGACGATGGCTACATTAGGGATTCCTGTGCCGCGTTCGGAAATATGCCATTCAGTCGAAGATGCAGAAGCGGTAGCCGCCCGGCTAAATTATCCCGTAGTTATACGCCCGGCTTATACCCTAGGCGGGACAGGCGGCGGTATTGTCTATAATACTGAGGAGCTGCGTGTTATTGCCACGCGCGGCTTGGCAGCGAGCATGATACATCAGATTTTAGTTGAGGAGGCCGTTATTGGCTGGGAAGAACTTGAACTGGAAGTCGTGAGGGATGAAAAGAACCAGAAGATAACCGTTTGTTTTATCGAAAATATCGACGCTATGGGAGTGCACACCGGCGATAGTTTTTGTGTCGCTCCTATGTTAACCGTTCCGGAAAAACTGCAAAAAACCATGCAGGATCTTTCTTATAAAATTGTCGACGCAATCGGTGTTGTCGGCGGGACAAATATACAGTTTGCCCATAACTTAAAAGACGATCGGCTTGTGGCTATAGAGATTAATCCCCGCACATCGCGTTCCTCGGCGCTTGCTTCAAAGGCTACCGGTTTCCCTATCGCCCGCGTTTCTACTAAGTTGGCCGCCGGGCTTACCTTAGATGAGATTCCTTATTGGCGTAAAGGGACGCTGGAGAAATATGAGCCTTACGGAAACTATGTGGTTGTTAAGTTCGCCCGCTGGGCCTTTGAGAAGTTTCCCCAGGCTAAAGACGTCTTGGGGACTCAAATGAGAGCGGTTGGTGAGGTAATGAGTATCGCGACGACATTTAAGGAAGCTTTTCAAAAAGCGATTAGGTCTTTAGAAATAGGAAGATACGGCTTGGGATTTGCTAAAGATTTTAACAGTCTTACCTTAGAGGATATTAAGACCAAGCTCGCCCTTCCTTCCAGTGAACGTGTTTTTTTAATCTATGAGGCCCTGCGTAAAGGTATGAGTGTTGAGGCTCTTTATAAAATAACTCATATCGGCAGATGGTTTATTCAGCAAATGAAGGAAATAGTTGATTTTGAAGAGGAGTTGTTGACTTATTCCTGGAACTCCCTGCCTGATCAGCAGTTAGCTAAAGCCAAAGAGTGGGGTTTTGCCGATAAGTACCTGGCGAAACTTTTCAAAATAAAAGAAGAGTCAGTACGTAAAAGAAGGCGCGCCTTTATCGGCGACGCCCGTTTTGAACCGGTACCGGTAAGCGGCGTAGAAAACGCTTCTTATTACTACTCTACCTATACAAAAGGAGAAGATAAAGTTCCTGTTTCCGGCGGCAATAAAATCATGATTCTTGGCGGCGGGCCTAATCGTATCGGCCAAGGGATAGAGTTTGATTACACCTGCGTGCATGCCGCTTTCGCTTTACGCGATGAAGGGTATGAATCAATCATGGTTAACTGTAATCCCGAGACCGTTTCCACGGATTACGATACTTCTAATAAACTCTATTTTGAACCTTTGACGGTTGAGGATGTCTTGGCTATTTATGAAAAAGAAAAACCTCAAGGCGTAATTGTCCAGTTTGGCGGGCAGACCCCTTTAAATATCGCTAAAGAACTGGCCGATTGCGGCGTGAAAATTATTGGAACAAGTCCTGAGAGTATAGCTTTCGCTGAGGACCGCGAATTATTCCGTAAAAAAATGATTGAAATGGAGATTGATCAAACGGAGGGGGGGACGGCTTTTTCATTAGAAGAAGCGCTTAAGATAGCCGCTGAAATAGGATACCCTTTAATGGTACGCCCTTCCTTTGTTTTAGGCGGGCGGGGAATGGAAATTGTTTATAATGAGGGTATGTTACGCAAGTATGCCAGGGAAGCTATTGAAATTTCTCCCGAATACCCTATGCTTGTTGACCGTTTTCTTGAGAACGCGATTGAGTGTGAAGTTGACGCTCTCTCTGACGGGGAAGAGACTTTTGTCGCCGCGGTTATGGAACATATAGAGCATGCTGGTATACATTCCGGTGATTCGGCTTGTACTATACCGCCGCGCACTCTTAAGCCTAAACATATAAAAACCATAGAAGAGTATACTGTAAAGATTGCCGCCGAGTTAAAAGTTGTAGGGTTAATTAATATTCAGTTTGCCATTTGTGACGATAAGGTCTATATTTTAGAAGCGAATCCCCGCGCGTCGCGGACGGTTCCTTTTGTTTCTAAAGTCGTTGGTATCCCTCTTGCCCGTATTGCCACGCAGATAATGATGGGAAAGCGATTAAAGGATTTTCCCGAACTAATTCATCGCTCACTTTCTGTTGTGGCGGTAAAAGAGGCTGTATTTCCTTTTAATATGTTTCCGGAAGTTGATCCGGTGTTAGGCCCGGAGATGAAAGCCACCGGAGAGGTTATGGGCATTGATAAAAATTTCGGCCTTGCTTTTTATAAAGCGCAGGAATCAGTCGGCGCCTCTCTTCCTAAGGAAGGTAATGTCCTGTTTACCATCGCCGATAAAGACAAGGAATTGTTTTTCCCTCTCGCTGCCAGGCTTGTACAGATAGGATTTAGTATTTACGCGACAGAGCATACTCATCAGTTCCTTAAGGCAAAAGGGGTAGAATCGACATATATAAAAAAGCTTCATCAGGGGCGGCCGAATATCGCCGACGCGGTTAAGAACAGGGATATCCATCTTGTGATCAATACGCCGGTAGGTTCTGAGGGCGCTCACGATGATAGTTACATCAGGATGATGTCAATACAGTATAGGATACCCTACATTACAACTTTTGCCGCTGCTGAGGCAAGCGTTACCGGTATTGAAGCCGTAAAAAACAAAGAGAGGGACGTGATATCTTTACAGGAGTACCACGTGAATCTCAAGAAAGAAAAGGACCTCGAAAGTATAAGTTTATAGCAAAGGAGGAAGAAATGAACAAAATTATGGAAATTACCGTCAGTGATTTGAAGCCGGAAGAGTTTATAAAAGAAAAAGCAAATGAAATATCTGGTATCGTCGGACAAGGACTTGCGGTTAACGCTCTATCCGGCGGGGTTGATTCTTCCTGCGTTACGATGTTGGCACATAAGGCCTTGGGCAGCCGGCTAAAAACCTATTTTATCGACAATGGGATCATGAGGGAAGGTGAGCCGCAAAGAATTGTTTCAATATTTAGGAAGTTAGGCGTGAATGTGGAAATTATCGACGCCAAAGATGATTTCTTCTCGGCTTTAAGAGGCATTAGCGACCCGGAGGAAAAAAGAGAAGCGATTACCCAGACTTTTTACAAAAAAGTATTCGCCGATTTAGTTAAACAAAGCAAAGCTAAATATCTTTTGCAGGGGACTATCTTGACCGATGTCGACGAGACAGTCGCCGGCATTAAGCGTCAGCACAATGTTTTTGAACAGCTGGGTATAGATCCTCAAAGCGCCTTTGGTTACAAGATTATTGAACCGCTTATTCAACTGCGTAAAGATGGGGTTAGAAAAGTGGCTGAAGCCTTAGGTTTACCGGAGGAAATATTTAAGCGTATGCCTTTTCCCGGGCCGGCACTCTCGGCGCGTGTTATCGGCGAAGTTACGCCGCAAAAGATAGAGTTGGTTCGTAAAGCTACCGTTATTGTCGAGGAAGAACTCAAAAACTCGGGGGCATTTCAATATATGGCGATTCTTCACAACGACAGAGTTACGGGAATGAGGGATAATAAGAGAGATTTTGGTTTACAGATCGAAGTGAGATGCTGGGACAGTATTGACGCAAGAGTCGCTAAGCCTACGCGCCTGCCGTTTGAAACTCTCGATAAGTTATCGCAGCGTATTGTATCAGAAGTCCCCGGTGTTGTGAGCGTAACTTATAACATTACAGCAAAACCGCCGTCAACAATGGAAGCAGTATAGATTCTTTAATTGACAAACAAATTAGTAAGATAGTAGTTGATAAGTTGCGCTGTTGGCAAGAGGCTTGATAGTAGCGAGGCTTATATCGGGGCGGAATATATGGGGTTGCTTGATTTCTGGAAAAGTTTTTTTAATCAAAATAAAAAGAAGCGGTCTTCTAGGAAACCCGGGGAGAAGGGTGTAAGGAAGGCAGGCAAGCTAGTTTCTAATAAGTCACGTAAGAAAACCGCGAAGAAATATTCGATCAAACCGCCTAAGAAGATAAGAGTAAAAAGCAAAAAGAAGGTTACTGATAAGGCGCCAAAGAAATCTAAACCTAAAACCAAGAAGCGTATATCCAGACGGACATTGAAGCGGCCGGCTAAGAAAAAAGCAAGGGGCCGGAAAACACTCAAAAAGGAACAAAGAAAACCAATAAGGAACATAGCCAAGAAGCTGCCGTTTAAGGAAGCAAAAAAGGCCCGACGCGAGGCCGTTGCTACAAATAAACCGGGTAAGTCAAAGCAACAAGTAAACAAAAAACTTGAAGAGAAAGAAATCGGCGTTGTCTCTCATT
>JBDRDG010000158.1:0-3830 GCA_043821045.1 Candidatus Omnitrophota bacterium
AGCGGCGCTTTTTGTCCCCGTTATAAATAGCGGGGTTTGTGCGCCGCCGAAGGATCAAATCTTATCTGATTATTATAACGATGCCCGCTTAGAAATATTCATATTACGCGTGCCGGCCGCCTTTACGGCAAGAAAAAGCAAACAAAAAATAACTGTCAAATAATAGCACCAGATTGACAGCCTAAAAAACAGCGGATTATACCTGAATTGAACCCGATGTTTTCCGGGAGGAATCTTAACCGCCTTAAAACCGGCGTTTGCTCTATACACTTTGGCTTTTATACCATCAATATCCGCTTGCCAGTAGCGGTCATAACCGTCACTAAAATAGAGATATCCGGAACTATTAACTTTATAGTTTAAGCTTAAACTATTAGGGCCATAGGAAATGACTTCGTAAGAAAACTCACCTTTTTTAACGGCTAAATTATTGACGCCGGCCTCTTTTTTTTCATCGTCTCCTCCTTCGAGATAGAGAAGATCGCTGTCAATAGCTCCTTTTTCCAAAAGGGAAAAGTAAACGTCTCTTGAAACAAAAAAAGCCTTAGGAAAAAACTGTATTAAAGGATGCGATATAGCCATACTTTTCTTTATCGCTTTGCGGATAAGCGGCAAATTTGAATTGGTGATTGATTTTTCGAATACAGCGAGCAGGCGGTCGTAATTTTTAAGGCGCACGAAAGTATTTACGTTAGGAAGGGTATAATAGTTCCAAACATAGTTTACATAGCCGGCAACATTAATCTTCTTGTATAACCGCCACTGCCTTATCATAACCCGCATAAACAAATCGATGTTTTTTGGCTGAAACCGCGGATCTAAATTTAGATCCATAATATTACGGAATAGATCAACTGCCTCGTCTTTCTTTATCCATACGCCTCTTGAATCTTTCAATGCCGCGTATCCCTGATTAATATTTAGTTTTAAAGCGACAAGAAAAGGATAATCTTCCAGAGAAAAAGCGGGATCTTCCCTGTGGAAATTGACCAAAAGGTCTTCCACCACTATTTCAAAAATATTGAGGTAGGAAAAACGCTGTTTTACGCTCCACCGGCCGTAGTTACTCTTGCCCTTAGCGATAAAATCAATGATATTCAAATCCAACGTATCTTTATAAAGAGAAAAACCACCATCCATAATTTCATCGATGACCTCGCTTAAAGAAACGGCTATCCGGCCACTGTCAAAATGGGAAAGATAGGTAGCGTCAGCCGCCGTCGGCTGTTTATATAAAGAAGACCGGAAATAGCGAAAGTGATCTTTGAAAAAAAGCCTCTCTTTTCTGTGTTGAGGAAAGGGAAAAACACTATACTTCTCATTAAACGAGATATCCTTGCGCTCCCAGGTAACATAGGGTAAAATCAAACAGGCATATACTAATAGATCTACAACAATACACCCTAAAAATATCATCCATGCTAGAGGGACTGTTTTTTCCCTTCTCACTAATTTAACGAAAGCAGCCAAAGATACGGCACCAAACCAGTACAAACTCAACGTATAAAGAAAAAACTTAAAATATAACGGTTCACTGATCATTTTTCGCGCACCTCGCTATTAAAACGTCCGTACCCTGGCCGGTAAAGTAAATAAGTGTAAAAATAAGAAACGGCTGGAACAACTGCATGTGCCGGGCGTATTTTAAAAAGGGAAAGAGCATGTTGCCGAAAAGCCCCATGGCATATTTACCGTCTAACATCAGAAAAAAGGTGACTATCATAACAACAAGAAAATTAATTTTATATTTTTGCTTTGATTTCGCCATTCCGATAACAGCTAACATTAAAGGAAAGATACCGATATACAGCGGCGCTTCCGAAAAAGGGTATTTTGTCTGATTATCCCACGCGTACCGGCTAAACATAGGCACTAACAAACCGGCAAAATCAAACATACGGGAAGGCACTCTATCGAGACTGCCGTCGTCGGCCCGCGAAAGATCAGCCTTATTGTACTCTTTAAGGCCAAGATACTGCAGGCGGATTACCGGCTTAACCTCATCCTTCTCAATAAAAATAGCCAAGGCCTGTAAAGAAATAAGAGTAATAATACCCATTCCTAAACACAGCGTTAAAATATTTTTTTTGTTTTTAAGCAGAGATTTACACCAGGCAAAATCCATAATTAAGAAAGTTAACGCGAAAAAACCCAGGAATGTCAGCACATATCCAGCCTGATAGCTGGTTATCGACATTCCGGTAAATAAGGAAAAGCCAACCATGTTATATAAATCCCACTGTTTACGCAATCGCAAAAGGAACAGCATCGCCCATGGTGTCCAGATAAATGTCGTGAGCAGACCGCATTGCCACATAGAAGCGAAGCTAAAAGATGAAAATAAAAAACTGATTAATACGACAAAACTACTCATAAGGTATCTGTTGGTCTGGCGAAAACAAAGATATACCCCAAGAGAAATAATTAATATCCTTAAGATGAAATCCCAGTGGTATAAAGTCAATAAAGAAGCGTTAATAAACTTATTCAGGGATATAAGAACAACCGTGGGAATCTCAAACACGCGGGCGATACCCAGACTATAGTAAATGGGCTGACCGCAGTATTCGTAAGGCGTCCAGTAAGGAAAAACTCCAGTCATCATTGAGTCATAGAAATAATGCATAAGGCCGTGGTACCAGATCGCATCGTGGGCAAACATCCGCGTTTTGGCAATCAGAAGATCATACAAAAAAAAGATAAAAACCAACATAGAAATAACCACAAAAGAAAATTCAATTATTTTATTTCTGTCTTTATGATTTTCTATATCTTTTACCCAGCGGCCAAAAAAGAATTTAATAGATTTCATAATTTTTTAATTCCCGCGAACTTTTCTCTTAGCGAAACACCCCTTGATTAATCCAATCATCTCAGTCCACTGTATAATAAACTCAGCAAAATTAGTCACCTCTACAAATCTCTTAAATAAATAGGACGGACGCATATAGAATGACCTAACCGCCCTATTGCGTAAAGACAAAAGCCTCTCTTCTTCTTTCCCCGTAGTGCCGAATGTATCATAACCTATTGAAGAAGAATCGACGAGCCCTCTTTCTATTAGCCGCTGACGCTCAACGCTCCCCATAAGAGGAACATATATATTAAAGGAAGCGAAATCCAGCCGGCACTTAATCGCGAACTCAACCATTCTTGTAACCGCACCTTCCCTATCGTTTAATCCTATAATAAAATCGCCGCAGACTCTGATCTTATGCCTCCGGCAATTATTAAGAAAACTGGCAAGATAATCTTTTGTCATTTTCCTTTCAAACTTTGCCCCTAACATGGCGAAATCATCATCTTCAATACCAATAATTACTGTATGGCAGCCGGCCTGTTTCATTAGCTTCAAAGTATTTTCATCCACAAGTTGCGGATTGCAATAACAAGACCAGCTAAATCTAAACTTCTCTTTAACCATCCACTGAAGCAAGTGCCGGGCATTATCCTTGGGGAAACCGAAACTGGGATCGCTAAAAAATAACTCGTGTATTCCTAAACGGTCAATATAAATCAACTCTTTAATTACCTCCTCGTAAGGACGATATACAACCGGTATCCGCGAGGCGGAACAGTAACTGCAGCTAAAAGGACATCCGAACTGAGTGGAAACCGTTGTATATAAAAATGCTTTCATGAACGGCACACGGTACTTTTTATTGATAAACGCTTCGTGCCTTGGAATGCCGATAGAAACCTTTTTAGTTTTCCCCTTTTCCGGCGAAAAAGGAGCATTTAAGCTGTCGCCATCTTTTATTATGATATGAGGCGAAGATGTCGCTCGGCCATCGATATAATTCGCCAAATCAACATCCATGGGATTAATA
>JBDRDG010000159.1:0-6843 GCA_043821045.1 Candidatus Omnitrophota bacterium
TCTCTCCGGCTTAAAAGCTGGGGAGAGCTAAAAAGCTTTTGACATACATAAAGGAATAGAAATATCCGGCTGTAATAATTTCGCCGGCTGAGACTATATTATTCTTACCACTACCATATCATACCCCGATATATTTTAATAACTTACAAATATAATCTTGAATGTTATCAACTAAAAACTAAATAATTTAATAGAAAAAACTTGACAGAAAACTAGAAATATGTTATAAAATAGTTGAATGTGAGGGGAGAATGGAGGATCAAGAAGATAACAAAAAGGATTTTGATGATCTTTTTAATATCGATAATTTCGATATTGAAATTGGTCCTGATGAGCCGGTATATACCTTAAGTGTTATCTGTAAATTGCTCGATATGCATTATTGGACAGTGCACGATATCTTGGAAGAAGGGCTTCTTAGTCCCAAGAAAACAGGTAAGAGAAAGAAGTTGTTTTCTCATAAAGATATAAAACGGCTTAAATACATAAAGTACCTTATAGAAGATAGAGGCGTGAATATTAACGGCATAAAAGTAATCTTTGAAATGCGTAGAGAAGAGTAAAAATTTTTTGTCTATAGATTAGCACTCTTGAGACTAGAGTGCCAGTTAACCGCGGTTAATTTATAGGGAAAAGCCAAGAGCACAAAAAGGAGGTTAAAATGAGAGTTGTAAGGTGGAGACCATTCAGCTCCTTAAACAGTCTAAGAAACATGGAGGATATTCAGGAAGAAATGAACCGTTTATTTGACTTTTCACTGGACAAATCTTCTCTTGAGAGAGAGCTTTCCGCGCCGGCAGTAGATATTTCCGAAGATGACAAAAATATCTATGTTGAAGCTGATTTGCCCGGTTTTGAGCAGAAAGACATTAAATTATCGGTTAAAGACGATGTTTTGCGCCTTTGGGCCGCCCGTGAGGAGAAGAAAGAGGAGAAAAAAGGAAAATATCACAGAAGCGAGCGTTATCAGGGGTCATTTGAGAGAATAATCCCTTTTGCAAAAAAAATAGAAACTGATAAAATAAAAGCCCAGTATAAAAACGGGGTTTTAAAAATCGGTCTTCCCAAAGCGCAGGATGAGCAATCTAAAGAAATTGAGGTTAAAGTCGAGTAGCTAATGCAGAAATCAGACGACAGAGGGCGGAAGACAGATTTTCTGTCAATCTGTCCTCTGTTATCTGTCTTCTGTATAAAAAAGGAGAGAAGTGATACCTTTAAGAGACAATATACCGCATAGAAGGATGCCGGTATTTACGGTGTTACTTTTGATTATCAATATCTTAGTATTTTTGTATGAACAGTCTTTAGGGAGCAAATTAGAACGGTTCATATATTTATACGGTTTTATCCCCCGTAATGTAAGCATGCCTCTCGGTATATTCTTTAATATTAAACCGTTATTTACCAGTATGTTTTTGCACGCGAGCTGGCTGCATTTAGTCGGTAATATGCTTTTTCTATGGATCTTTGCTGATAACGTTGAAGATCGGCTGGGGCACTTTAATTTTCTCGTATTCTACATAAGTTGCGGCGTGGTTGCTTCCCTGGTCCATTTGTTGATGAATGTTAATTCAAATATACCCAGCGTGGGAGCAAGCGGCGCCATAGCCGGGGTTTTAGGCGCTTATATGGTGATGTTTCCAAAAGCGCGGGTTTTAACGCTTATCCCTATTTTTATTTTTATCCAAATCGTCGAAATACCGGCTGTTATTTTTTTAGGTTTATGGTTTATATATCAGCTGTTTTTAGGGATAAATTCGATCGGCATTGCCGGCGCCGGTATCGCTTTCTGGGCTCATATCGGCGGTTTTGCCGCCGGGATTGTTTTATTGAGGATATTTCTGAAGAAGAGATACAGGTAGAACTAGATCCTCGATCCTGGATGCTAGATGCTCGTTTTTATTAAACACAATACAGATATAGAAGGAAGATAAAGCATGGATTTCGAGAAGTTTACTTTAAAAGCGCAGGAAATAATAAATAACGCCTTGTTATTGGCCCAGCGGTATAACCATCAAGGTATTTTACCGGAACACCTGTTTTATTCCTTAATTGATGATGTCCAGGGGGCGGTGAACAGCGTATTTATTAATTTAGGTATAGACCTTGGCGATTTAAAAAGCAGCGCCAAGAAGTTTTTAGAGCAGCAGCCTAAAGTGCACGGTAACTCCGGCGCGACCCACGCTTCATCTAGGTTTCAGAGGATGTTGAATAGCGCTAAAGATTTCGCGGTTAATTTTTCCGATGATTATATAAGTTCGGAGCATCTTCTTTTGGCGATTGCCAAGGAAAAAGAAGGGTTCCTTTTTTCATACATGTCAAAGCAGGGTATTACCATCGATGATATTTTAAAAGAAGTCAAGGAGTTGAGAGGTTCGCAGAAAGCCGATTCATACAGCGCCGAGGCTACTTATAAGACGTTAGAGAAGTTTGGCCGCGATTTAACCGAACTGGCTAAAAAGGGCAAGCTTGATCCGGTCATCGGCAGGGATGAAGAGATAAGGCGCCTGATGCAGGTTCTTTTGCGCCGGACAAAGAATAACCCCGTGCTTATCGGTGATCCGGGGGTAGGTAAGACGGCGGTAGTTGAAGGGTTAGCCCAGAGAGTCGCTTTTGGTGATGTGCCGGAAGGGTTAAAGGATAAAAGAATTATTACTTTGGATTTAGGCAGTTTAATCGCGGGAGCAAAGTTCCGCGGTGAGTTCGAAGAGCGCCTCAAGGCCGTGCTTAAAGAGGTAGAGAGTAAACAAGGAGAGATTATCCTTTTTATTGATGAACTTCATACCATTGTCGGCGCCGGTGAAGCTCAAGGGGCGGTTGATGCCGCTAATATGCTAAAACCGGCTTTGGCTAAAGGGAGTTTGCACTGTATCGGCGCGACAACGGTAGATGAGTACAGGAAATACATCGAAAAAGACGCCGCATTGGAACGGCGTTTTCAGCCGGTCATTGTGGGGGAACCGACAGTCGAACAGACGATAGCGATTTTAAGAGGTTTAAAAGAGAAGTATGAAGTGCATCACGGGGTGCGTTTGAAAGATTCGGCTTTAATCGCCGCCGCCGTCCTTTCCGGCCGCTATGTAAGCGAGCGTTTCCTGCCGGATAAAGCGATAGATTTAATCGATGAGGCCGCCTCACGCCTGCGCATGGAGATTGATTCCAAGCCGGAAGAGATCGATAAGTTAGAACGGCGTATCATGGAAATTGAAATTCAGAAGGAAGCCTTGAAAAAAGAAAAAGACGCGGCGTCAAAAGAGCGCCTCGCCAAATTGGAAACAGAGGTCAGCCGTTTGCAGAGTGATCTGGAGAAAGAAAAAGAACATTGGCAGAAAGAGAAGAGTTTGATTACCCGGATACAGAAGGCGAAAGAGGAGATAGAGAAATTTAAACTCGGCGCCGCCGAACTTCAGAAAGAGGCTCAGCTTGAGAAGGTGGCGGAAATCCGTTACGGCAAAATACCCGCTTTAGAAGGGAAGCTGGATGAGTTGAACAAGGATCTGATTAAGATACAGGAAGAAAGAAAAATGCTTAAAGAAGAGGTCGATCAGGAGGATATCGCCCAAATCGTTTCCCTCTGGACCGGCGTGCCGGTTTCTAAGCTTATCGAAGGGGAAATCGATAAGCTGGTCAATATGGAAGAAGAGCTTAAGAAGCGGGTCGTGGGGCAGGATGAAGCGATTAACCTTATCGCCAGCTGCATCCGGCGGGCGCGTTCCGGACTATCCGATCCCGACCGCCCTTTAGGGTCGTTTTTGTTCCTGGGACCTACCGGCGTAGGAAAGACAGAGTTGGCTAAGACGCTGGCCCAGTTTTTGTTTAACAGCGAAAAGAGTATTATCAGGATAGATATGAGCGAGTATATGGAAAAGTTTTCCGTATCGCGCTTAATCGGCGCGCCGCCCGGCTATATCGGATATGAAGAGGGCGGCCAGCTTACCGAGGGGGTGAGGCGCCGGCCTTACACGGTTATCCTTTTTGATGAGATAGAAAAAGCCCATCGGGAAGTTTTTAATATACTCCTGCAGGTTCTTGACGAAGGCCATTTGACCGATTCCAAGGGCAAGGTTGTTAATTTCAAGAATACTGTTATAATTATGACTTCTAATATCGGCAGCGAATATTTTCAGGATCCCACAGTCACGACCAAAGGCGTGGAGGAAAAAATAAGGACAGGGTTGCGGAAACATTTTCGGCCGGAGTTTTTAAACCGTTTGGACGAGATCGTTATATTTAACCGCCTGGCTCTCGTTCAGATAAAAGAAATAGTGGACATTCAGCTTAAAATATTAAGAGAAAGGATGGAAGAAAAGCGGACCCCAGTGGTTTTTTCCGGCGATTTAAAAGAGTTCCTGGCTGATAAAGGTTACAGCCCGGAGTACGGCGCGCGGCCGGTTAAGCGGACGATACAGAAGTTAGTCACCGACCCGTTAAGTATAAAGATACTCAATGGCGAGTTCAAAGAGGGCGACAGGGTTATTGTCGGCATAAAGGAGAGGAAAGTAACTTTTAATAAGGAAAGGAGTTAATTATGCGTGTTGACGTTTCCTTTAAACATTTGGAAAAGAGCCCTTTATTAGAGGACATTATCGATAAGAATATAGAAAAAGTACAGAGGCATGTAAGGCTGTTTAAAAACGACGATGCCATTCACATATCGTTTCATCTGGAGAAGAATCCTCATAGGGACGACTATTTTTGCTGGATTAATATGTATCTTCCTTTTCGTGTCCTTAAAGCGCAGAACAGAAAGAACTCTCCCAGTATAGCGATCAACACCTCTTTTTCCGCCCTGCTAAAGCAGTTGGATAAAATAAAACACAGGATAGAGAAACATCTCAGGAAGAAGCAGACAAAATAGAGGCGCGTTATTATATATTTTTATTCGGTTGTTCTTGACGAATATTTTTGAGTGTGTTAGGATATCTGGCACTCTTTACGCTTGAGTGCCAAGAGAGGTGGATTATGAGATGTCTTGATGTGAGAAAAAGAGAGGATGAAATTCTTGATTTGCTGGTTGACAGCTATATCAAAAAGTCTCATCCTATCAGTTCTTCCTCCTTGTGCCAGGAGTATAATCTTCCCTATTCATCAGCGACGATTAGGAACGTATTGGAGTCTTTAGAGAAAAAAGGGTTCCTCTCTCATCCGCACACCTCTTCCGGCAGGGTGCCGACCAAGGATGGGTTTAAGCATTACGTTGAAAGTTTGAGCAAAGACAAAGAGAGTTTATTAAAAGAAACATTGATAGAAGATTTATTCGATATTGACAGCATCGGGGATTTTCAGGATATTTTAGACCGGGTTCTTACCGGCCTTTCTAACATAAGCGGTTATATTTCTTTAATCGGCATATGGGGTGAACGGGAAGGCTTCTTTTTTAAAGGCGCCCGGTATATTCTTGACCAGCCGGAGTTTGAAGATATTATCAAGCTCAGGAATTTATTCTACGCTCTGGAAGTTAAAATCGATGAGCTGCAGGATCTGCTTTTTCAATGTATTGATGAAGAGTTGAAGATATTTATCGGCGATGATATCGGCTTTGAAGAAATCTCCGATTGTTCGCTTTTGATGTCCGGGTTTAAAGAGAAAGATTTTTCATTGACTTTGGCTCTCCTCGGCCCGATGCGGATGAATTACACAAAGGCCTGCGAGTCACTGTATTCTATAAAGTGCGGTTTAGAAAACACGGTCAAGAGGTTGTTATGAGCGATAAAAAGAAGGAAGAGAAGAAAAACCGGATTGAAGACCGCGATGAGAATGAGTCCGGCGAAAATATCAAAGCGCGGGAGAAAGAGTTATTTGAAGGGATGGAATTTAGCGGCGACGATATAAAAGAGATGCGCAAGAAAGCCGAAGAGAGAGACTCTTTGTGGGATAAATATATACGCAGCTGCGCTGAGTTTGAGAATGCCCGGAAGCGCTGGGAAAGAGAAAGACAGGATTTAATTAAATTCGCTAATTATTCTCTCATACGCGAATTGATCGTTATCGTTGATGAGTTGGAACAGGCTTTAGAGGCGATAAGGGGTTGCGGCGCGCAGGATGAAATTATAATAGGCATAGAGATGACTTATAACAACCTTTTTAAAATCCTTAAAAAAGAGGGGCTGCGAGCTGTCGATGCCAAGAACAAGAAATTTGACCCCCATCTGCACGAGATAGCCGGGCAGAAGGAGGCGCCGGATCAGGAAGAGCATATGGTTTTAGAAGAGGTCCAGAAAGGTTATCTATTGGGAGATAAAGTTATAAGGACATCAAAGGTTATCCTGTCAGTGAAGAAAAACGGGACTGACAGTAATGAGACGGAAAGTAGTGAGACAAAAAGTGATAATGAAAATTAATATTGTTTGTTAATAGGAGGTGGTTGTAATGGCACGCGTTATAGGTATTGATTTAGGGACGTCTAATTCAGCGGCAGCAGTAATGGATGGCGGCCGGCCGACATTGATCCCTTCGGCGGAAGGCACGACCGTAGGGGGAGGAAAAGCTTTTCCTTCCTATGTGGCTTTTACTAAGGACGGACAGCTCCTCGTCGGTGAGCCGGCGCGGCGGCAGGCGACGATTAATCCGACAGGAACCGTCAGCGGTTTTAAACGTAAAATGGGGACAACGGAAAAATATAAAATATTTGGCAAAGAGTATACGCCGCAGCAGTTATCAGCCTTTGTCTTACAGAAAATAAAGAAGGATGCCGAAAGCTACCTCGGCGATACGATTAATGAGGTGGTTATCACCTGCCCGGCCTATTTTAACGATAACCAGCGTCAGGCTACCAAAGACGCCGGTGAAATCGCCGGTTTTAAGGTCCTGCGGATAATAAACGAGCCTACGGCGGCCTGTCTC
>JBDRDG010000160.1:0-3173 GCA_043821045.1 Candidatus Omnitrophota bacterium
ACCGATCCCCACGTCGGCAAGCTGATTTATTTCAGGGTCTATTCCGGTTATGTCGTTTCCGGTTCCTATGTCTTGAACGCGACTAAAGGTAAAAAAGAAAGAGTGGGAAGGATTCTTAGGATGCACGCTAACCAGAAGGAAAATGTAAAGGCGGTCTGTGCCGGAGATATCGCCGCCGCCGTAGGCTTAAGCAATACCGTGACCGGCGACACGATTTGTGATTCTAAACGGCCGGTCATTTTCGAAAGGATAGAATTTCCCGTGCCGGTTGTTTCAATAAGTATTACGCCAAAGAGCCGTCAGGACCAGGACCGTTTGAACAAAGCGATAATGAAACTTGTCGAGGAAGACCCTACCTTTTGCGTGGCAACCGACGAAGAGACTAAAGAGATAATCCTTTCCGGCATGGGTGAATTGCACCTTGAGATTATTGTCGACCGCCTTAAAGAGGAGTTTAAGATTAACGCTGACGTAAGCCCGCCCAAAGTATCTTATAAAGAAACAGTGAAAGAAGCTGTTTCGGGAGAGTATAAACACGTTAAGCAGACCGGCGGCCGCGGCCAGTATGGCCACGTCGTGTTAGAGATTTCGCCGCAGGCAGCCGGGGAAGGGTTTGCTTTTGAGAATAAGATTAAAGGAGGCGCTATACCCCAGAATTATATCCCTTCTGTCGAAAAGGGAGTTGTTAACGCCATGGCTAACGGCGTGTACGCCGGCTATCCCGTGGTAGACATAAAGGTTACTCTTCTTGACGGCTCTTATCATGATGTTGATTCTTCCGATATCGCCTTTCAGTTAGCGGCGCGCGGCTGTTTTAAAGAGACTTTCATGAAATGCGGTCCCGCTTTGCTTGAACCTTACATGGCGCTTGAAGTATTGACCCCGGAAAATTACGTAAGCAGCCTTGTGGGCAATATATGTTCACGGCGCGGTAAAATATTGAATATCGAAGATAAAGGAAGCCAAAAAATCATCTATGCCGAAGCGCCCTTATCAGAGATGTTCGGCTACTCCCAGGCCTTCCGTTCGTTAAGCAGCGGCCGGGCCACTTTTTCCATGAGTTTTGTCCGCTATGAAGAAGTCCCGCCCAGTTTGGCCCAGGAAGTCGTCGCCGCCAAGAAGAAAGAGAAGGAAGAGAAATAGCCTTGGCGATGCAAAAGAACAAACATTCCGTATCTCGCCGCAGGTAACACGTATCGCGTCTTTCTAAATGACCCCATTATGCCCGTCGCCAATAGTTAATTTGTCCTAAGGCTTGAGGAGACCATCGCTGAAAAAGCGGGCATAAAGAATGGTTATATGGAATCTATTTATCGTGATATTATAGGGTAAATATAGAATAGGGTAAGGAAGTTTTTTTGTATTTTATTATAAAATATGGCATGATAGAATAAGTAGGGATAACATAAAATCACCGATTTAAACAGAAACATAGATTCCATATATTTAGTAGTTAGGATAAATAATAATGAATGAGATAGTTGGTTGGATTTTTGCTTCTATAGTAATTTATGGTTTAATTTTTTCTATTAAATTCTTCTGGAATTATCCTGCATGGCCTCCTCTTAAAGAATTGGCTCAAAAACTGAAAGGTAAAATCAGACCGTCTCTTTTAGGTGGCATAGTTTGTAAATTTAAATATGAATCATTAAATATAAAGATATTCATTCCTCCTACTCATGGATTAGCCTCTCCCCGTTTGATATTGGTATTATCAGGAAAGCACTTCTTATTCAATGCATTTATAACACGAAAGGAGAAAACAACCAATTTATTAAAAAAACAATTGTGGGGGTCATATCATAAAGCAATCAGGAGTGCTGATTCCGAATTCGATGATATGTTTATCATCTATACCAATGATGAAAATAAGTTTAAAAATTATTTATCTAATCCCTTCATAAAGCAAACAATTAAGGATGTTGTTATAACTGGCTGGGAAAATTTCTATTTAACACCTCAGGAAGTACGTCTTGGAAGAAAGATAAAATCAGCTCTCGGCATGCCTTTATCTGATGATATCCGAGTGGATAATATAATTATAACACTTGAAAAAATAAAGAAATTGATTGATTATAAAAAATCCTAACAAGTCGATTCACCTGACCTTCCTCCGCGTCTTCGGCGCTCCGTCAGGCAGGTGATCTTTATGTTGGGCGTATAAATGAAGGATAGAGTTTAGTGGTTGGTAAGGGTGGAATTGTTTGCGGCGAATTCAAAAAGCGGTAAGATGGAATCGCGGACTGTTTCTCGCGTGATTCGGAGGATGGTATGATGTCGAAGATAGTTGATCAAAAGGAGGTTCAAACAAAGTTCCCTCGCCAGTGGATCAGTTTGATTGTGTTTTATCTCTTCATCCCATTGGTTCTATTGGTGTGCGGAGGAGATTTCGGTTGGTGGCAGGCATGGGTCTATTCTCTGCTGATTGTTGCATCTGGCGTAGGGGGGCGTATTTTGGCGGAACGGCGGCATCCGGGATTGTTGGCAGAACGACAAAATATTGAGAAGGTCCAAATTGCGAAAGCATGGGACAAAGTGCTTGCCCCGCTGATGGCGCTGAGTGTAAGCTTCTCACTAGTTATTGTAGCAGGGCTGGACCACCGCTTTGGCTGGTCGCCCGTATTCCCGCTATGGCTTATCATGTTCGGTATCATCTTAATCGCGCTCGGATACGCTTTCGCTTCGTGGGCATTGGTAGAGAACCGCTTCTTCTCCAGTGTTGTGCGTATTCAAGCGGATAGAGGGCATGTGGTGTGTGACAGCGGCCCATATCGAATCGTGCGGCATCCGGGCTATGCCGGAAATATTCTGCCACTATTGGGCATTGTGTTGGCCTTAGGCTCCTTATGGACACTCATTCCGGCGGCTGTGGCGCTAGTCATCACGGTGATCAGAACCGCGCTGGAAGACCGAACATTGCAGGAAGAGTTATCAGGCTATCGAGACTATGCGCGGCGTGTGCGCTATCGGCTGATTCCGGGGATCTACTGAGAGCCTAACCTTTGTGATTTGGTGGACGGAAATGCTTTGTTAAGAAATAATCGGGTCAGGCACTGAAAGCTGAAAGTTTAGGGGAAAGATTATTTTGAAAACAATAAATGTATTGAAAACCAAAAATAAAGATTATCTAACAAGGCGATTCGTCTGACCTTCCTCGCGGCTTCGACGCGGGA
>JBDRDG010000161.1:0-5730 GCA_043821045.1 Candidatus Omnitrophota bacterium
GCCACGGGCTTGCCCGTGGGTATCTACTATTTTAGCTAACGTGATCTTTCCTGGGATTACGCCTATTTTAAGAAAAGTAATCTTTTTATATTTTTTTACGACAACCGTTTTTCAATTGGAGGTAAGTTTTGCCGCTTAGTCGAGAAAAAGATATTTTATTTCACGAACTCGGTTATCGCGTTTAAACCTCTTTTTAATAACTTAATAAAACTCTTTTTTCTTAAAGGATTTAAAATCCAAAGGATATTTGGCATGGGCTAAAGCCATATCATAGGTAATTACCCCTTCAGCGTACAAATTCATTAACGATTTGTCCAGAGGTATCATGCCGGCGCTGGAAGAAGTAGTTATCACCGTTTCAATCTGAATGGTATTGCCTTCTCTAATTAGATTTCTTACGGCGCTATTGGCAATAAGAATCTCTACGGCTAATACCCTGCCTTTGCCGTCAGCGCGCGGCAAGAGGCGCTGGGCAATGACCCCTTGAATGGTATAGGCCAATTGAATTCGTATCTGCTCTTGTTGGTAAGGGGGGAAAACATCAACGATGCGGTTAACTGTTTGAATAGCGTCGGGAGTGTGTAAAGTGGCAAATACCAAATGGCCCGTTTCCGCCGCCGTAAGAGCTATAGAGATGGTTTCAAAATCCCGCATCTCCCCCACGCAGATAACGTTGGGATCTTGTCGAAGGACCTGCCGCAAAGCTTCGTTAAAAGATTTTGTGTCGTTACCGACTTCACGCTGGATGATAACCGATGTTAAATGTTCGTGAAGATATTCTATGGGGTCTTCGATAGTTACTATGCGGTATTTTCTTTCGTCGCGGTTAATTAAATCGATCATTGCCGCCAGGGTCGTGGTTTTTCCCATACCGGTCGGCCCGGTGACTAAAATTAATCCATTGGGTTTTCGCGTTAGTTCCTCTACAACTTTCGGCAGGCCGAGTTCCTTTAAAGAACGGATTTCATTGGGGATTAATCGGATAGCCGCCTCAACATTGCCTCTTTCTTTATATACGTTAATGCGCAGGCGCGACAGCTCTGATAAGGTCATTGAAAGATTTAACTCCCAGTTTTCTTCGAATTTTTTGATTTGTTCCTCATTTAAGATTTCATAAATAATTTTTTTTGTGTCGTCAGGAGAAAGTTTATCATGGGCCATTACGATAATATCACCGTTGATCCTAAGCGTGGGCGGTATGCCGGCTACCAAATGTAAATCCGAAGCTCCCCTTTTGACAGCTTCCGATAAAAGTTTTTTTAGAACCATAATAATTCCTCCTTTTTATAATTTCTTTCTTCGGTTAAAGGGCGCGTAGATATAGATAGCTTTATTTAAACTCCCGATTTTTTCATTAAAGAGCGAGATTTCGGACTCTTGTAAAATTCTTTCTCTTTGACGGGATGAGTAAGAATCATCGATGATTCTTAACTTAATATTTTCTGATTTGGGATTAATTACTTCCGCCAGGCGCGAATTTATCATCACTAAATCGCCGGCTTCGGGATGTTTATTAAGATAATAGCGTTTCTTTATCAATACGCTGTCATTACGACTTAGATTTAACCCGGGAATGTCAAATCGCATTCTATGTGTTCCGAAGATATTATAAAATATAAAGATAAAAAATATAGCAATACCCGCCATGGCGATTAACACATGCCGGGATGCTTTTTTGCGGAGGTTATTATCTACAACCACGCCTGTTTTCTGGCAGGCTTTCAGGTAAGCGTCGTTTAGCATATAGGCTTCTCCGAAAGAAAAGATCATCATTGTGATAAAATGGGTAGAAGTTCCTATGGAATATACGGCCGCGCCGCCAAAGAGCAGTAAGGAAAGAAAGAAAACAGCTCCTTTTTTATACTCTTTATTATAAATTTGCCCTAATCCCGGCAACAGCAACGATAAAATAAGTGCTGCGAGAGGTTTGGGCGGTGCGGGGTATGGTTTTTGTTTTTTTACCGCCGGCCGCGTCCGCGAAAATTTTAAGCCGCATTGAGTGCAAAAACTGCTCTCTTCTAAATTGGCAAAATTGCAGCGGGAGCATTCCATTTATGATTATCCGCAAAAACGAGAAATTCGCCCTTGATTAACCGCTTTCTTTAATTCCCCGTTTCTCCTTTTGTCGAGGTCTAAAATTAGATTGATTATATCTCTGTCCCAATCGTTAGTGTAAACTTTCCCGTCAGGCGCGATATAAATATCAGTATAACTCTTTATTTTGGATATCGATTTTTGTTTTTGGTTCCGGCTCATAATATTCCGGTTTTAACTCTTTTTCTTTAACCTTTCCCAGTATCTCTTCAAAAAGGCGGATGTATTTAACACATCCCTTGCCTTTTACATTTTTAATGTCGACCTTGACTTCTCCGTTGGGAAGTATATGAATCTGGAGTTCTTCGCGTTGAGCCATTTTTATCTTGAGGCAAGGATATTTTTAAAAAAACTTTTTAGTGAGTAGAAGAAATCACCTTTCTTTTTATTTAATTCTTCCAACCCTGTTTTCGCCTGTTTAAAATCCGATTCCAACTCCAAGGCTTTCCTGTAAGAAAATTCGGCTTTTTGGAGCCAATACAATTTTTCGTAAGCCCGCGCCAGTTTAAACCACCGGAAAGGATTCGACGGCTGTTTTTCCAGCGAGCGGTTGAAGTATTCGCAGGCTTGTATAAATAAAGCGCGGTTAAAATAGGCTTGGCCTATTTCAAAAAGAATATCAGCTTCCGCGTTCTCTAATCCCTTGGCTTTATCAAAACAGTGCCGGGCCAGGTCATGGCGGTTAAGGGATAAAAATATTTCTCCGCGCACCAGCCATATATACGAAAATTCCCCGCTTTGCTGTATGGAATTATCCGAGCAGGCTAAAGCGTCATCGTGCAGCTCTGATTTACAAAGCAATGAGGCCTTTGCCGCGAGTAATTCGCCATCTTTGGGAAAGATGCTAATCGCTTTCTCAACCCAGATTTTCGCTTCGTTTAATTCATTCATGCCGATAAGGGCTTTTACCTGTCCCGCCCAAGCGGCGGCGTTATCTCTGTCCAAATGCAGGGCGCGGGAAAAATGTTTTAAGGCGGAATCGAAGTCGCCGTCTAGGTACTGGACTGCCGCTAACTGCAGGTAGTATTGAGAGTCGTAATTATCCGTTTCCGCGGGCTGGCGCGGCGTATCCTCCTTTATTTTTTCTCTTTTATCTTCGTCAAAATCAGGAATTTCCAGCCAATCAAATCTTCCCATAGATAAGGGGTGATTTTTTACGTCCACCTTCTGACCTGGATTTTTATTGTCCCGTCATCCAATACTTCTTCATCGGATACGGAAAAACCTTTGCTTTCCAGGTCGGATATGACTTTCTTATGCGAATACTGCTGCAATATTTTGTTTAAAGTATTTTGGCCTATTTCTTTTAACTCTTCCTCGTTTTTGTTTTCCGCGTCAAGATGGATTTTGCACTGTCCCCTTAAGTCCCGCGTAAAAGTTATTGTCATGTCGTCGCGCTTAAGGGCGATATTCCCCTCTTTTTCTAAAACTTCGTTTAAGAGATAATTTTCGTCTATCGGTATTTCAACCTTTGTGCGGCTGCCGCTGTTCGCCTGACTTTGGCTGAAAATTTTAAATCCGGCGGCTCCGGCAACGGAGGCGATTGCCGTGGCGAATAATGGCGAAGAAGCGATGACGGGAGTTATTACAAAGAATACGGACATTTCCTTAAATATTTTTTGTCGTGTTGTCTTTTTTCATTCAAGTTCTATCTTGCGTCCGATATCAACAGGGATAACTTCCGGTTCTTTAGTAAGAGATGCTTTGCGTGTCCGCGTGGACGCCCATTCTCTTAATCCGTTAATTTCTTCTTTCATCGTAACTGATAAAGGAATTGTCTGTTTGACGCTGTTAAGGATGATATCGGTGTTGAGGTCGCTTTTGCTGTCAAAAGCGTCGAAGAGGCCGGAGATGATTACCTGTTCAATCTCCGCTCCGCTAAAGCCCCTTGTTTCGCCGGCTAAAGAAGCGATATCGATATTATCCGGATTTTTACCGCGTTTTTTGAGGTGGATTTTGAAAATATCCTCTCTTTCATTATTTACCGGTAAGTCGACGAAAAAGATCTCGTCAAAACGGCCTTTGCGCAATAATTCCGGCGGTAATAACCGCACGTTATTCGCCGTAGCCACTACAAAAACAGCGCTGTTTTTTTCTTGCAGCCAGGTGATAAAATTTCCAAAGACACGCGCGGCGGTTCCGGCATCAGAGAATGTTGAGCTTTGCGTGCCGGCAAAAGCTTTTTCAATCTCGTCTATCCAAAGGATCGACGGAGCCACCGATTCGGCGGTTTTTATCGCCATGCGCGCGTTATGTTCGGAAGAGCCGACCATACTGCTAAAAACCCTTCCCATATCCAGGCGCAGCAGCGGTAAATTCCATAGGGTAGAAATCGCTTTCGCGGTTAAACTCTTGCCGCAGCCCTGCACTCCCAGGATGAGCACGCCTTTTGGATGGGGCAGGCCGAATTCCCTTGCTTCTTCCGATAAAGCGGCTTTTCTTTTCCGCAGCCACTCCTTTAATATTTCCAGGCCGCCGATTTCAGCTATCTTTTCAGTGGCGTTGTAATATTCCAGTATGCCGCTTTTTTTTATGATCTGCTGTTTTTCCGATAAGACAATAGGCACATCGTTTAAATCCAGTGTTCCGTTCCTTACGAGAGCTTTCGCGAAGACATTTTCCGCCTCTTTTGATGTCAATCCTAAAGCCGCCTTTAATATCTGTTCCTTATCATAATCACAAATATTAACATTTACTTTTGGATTATCCTTTACATCTTCGATTAATCTTGTCAAGAGAACGTTTAAATCCTGCAAGTCAGGAAGGGGGAAATCAAAAACCGTGATATCTTTTTCGAGTTCACAGGGTATTTTCAAAACCGGCGAAAGTAATATAAGGGTTTTAAAACTGCTTTTTAAATGAAGGGCTATATCTCTTAATTTTCTGATAATCGTAGGGTCCTGCAAATAGTGGTGGAAATCTTTAAAGATATAGATTGCCGGTTCGATAAATTTAATGACTTGGTTTAAAGCCGCTATCGGATCTTTTGTGGATGCTTCCAAACGGAATTTACTTTTTTCTTCTTCGCAATAGGGGGTAATCCCCTGGGTAATTGACCATATGAATAGTTTCTTATCTCTTTTCCTGGCGATTTCAAAAATAAGTGCCTCTGCCCTTTCTTCTTCCCAGGAAACAACATTTATTATCGGATAGCGCGCCCGGATTAGGAGTTCTAATTCTTCCGCGTGTTTTTTTATCAACTTATTCTCCTTTTTGATGATCTGGCCGGCTAAATGGAACCCCACGTGCATGCACGTGGTTCCTACTATTTTGACGGGATTCCTTCCCACGTTAGCACGTGGGGCGGAATCCCGAAGACAGAAACTACCATTCATCCACGGGCATGCCCGTGGTCTTCTGGCATCGGGATAAAATTATCAACCCGCTTTAAGGTTAATTCTATCATTATGCGAGAGCATTTCAATTAAAAAATCATATACTTCTACAAGAAAAAATCCCGCTCGCTTTCGAGAACGGGAATTTTTTGCTTGGCGGACTCTTTTTCGCCCTTTAGGGCTACGAAGCAGTTCAGTCCATATAGTTTCAGCTAAGGTAGAATAGTTGTGAAAAGTTGCTTCGAAGCTAAATTTCTGCGAAGCAGAATTCGCCAAGAAGAACGGAGGGGAGATATTTGAT
>JBDRDG010000162.1:0-2513 GCA_043821045.1 Candidatus Omnitrophota bacterium
GGCTCCTGATTTATAATTTCAAAAATATCTCTTTTCTTCCAGATGTGGTCGCCTGAGGTAAGAATATCTGCGCCGGAATCAAATAAGTCGCCGGCAACACGAGCAGTAATACCGGATCCGCCGGCAGCATTCTCGGCATTAACAATTATAAACTCGATGCCGAATTCTTTTTTTAATTCCGGAATGAGGCTCTTAACCGCCTCTCTGCCGGGGCTTGCGACAACATCACCAATAAATAATATTTTCATATTGACTTATTTGGCATATTCAATCGCCCTGGTTTCCCTGATAACCGTAACCTTGATTTGGCCCGGATATTCCATGCCTTCTTCTATTTTCTTTCGGATATCCCTGGCCATATTAATGGACTCATTATCAGATATTTTTTCCGGCTGCACTATAACGCGTATTTCGCGGCCGGCCTGAATGGCAAAAGATTTTTCTACCCCTTTAAACACATTGGCAATCGACTCTAATTTTTCCAGCCGCTTGATGTAAGTCTCTAAAGTTTCGCGTCTGGCTCCTGGCCTAGCTGCGCTTATGGCATCAGCGGCAACGGTTAAAACAGCAAAGAAGCTTTTCGGCTCGGCTTCTTCATGATGCGCCTCTATCGCATGTATAACCTCCACCGACTCGTTATATTTCTTGGCTAAATCAGCTCCTATTTTAGCGTGGGTGCCTTCGATCTGATGATCAACGGCTTTACCGATATCATGTAAAAGGCCGACTCTTCTGGCCATTTTAAAATTCAAACCCAACTCCGAAGCCATAACCCCTAAAAGATAGGATACCTCCCGGGAATGCTGCAGGGCATTTTGGCCAAAGCTGGTACGATACTTAAGCCGGCCCAAAAGCTTAACCAGTTCCGGATGTAAACTATCCACTCCCGCATCAAAAGCTGCCTTTTCTCCTTCTTCGCGTATCTTTTCATCCATCTCTTTCTTGGTCTTTTCTACAACTTCCTCAATCCTACCCGGATGAATTCTGCCGTCGGAAATAAGTTTCTCCAGGCTTAAGCGCGCTATTTCTCGGCGCACGGTATCAAAACAAGAGATAGTCACCGCCTCGGGAGTATCGTCAATAATAACATCCACCCCGGTTGCCATTTCCAAGGCTCGAATATTCCGTCCTTCGCGCCCGATTACCCTGCCCTTCATTTCATCGTTAGGAAGATTGACCACACTTACCGTAGATTCCACCGTATGGTCTGCTGCACATCTTTGAATAGCTAAACTTAAAATCTCCCGCGACTTTTTATCCGCAACAGTACGCAGCTCTTCTTCGTGTCTTCTTAAGACCGCCGCTTTTTCATTGGTTATTTCTTCATTTAAACGGTTAAGCAATATCTGTTTGGCTTCTTCCGCGGATAAAGAAGCTATTTTTTGCAACCTTTCTTTTTCTTCGGATATAAGCAAATCCAGTTGGCGATCTTTGGCTTTAATGGAGTCTTCCTGCTTCTTGGTATTTTCCTGCCTTAACTCGATTTCCTTTTCTTTCTTCTCAAGAAGTTCAAGCCTGCGATCAATATTCTCCTCTTTTTGGTTAAGCCTCTTTTCTAAACCCGATATCTCTTGGCGCCGATCTTTAGTCTGCTGTTCAAAATCCTGGCGCATCCGATACAAAAGATCCTTGGCTTCTAAATCAGAAGCTCGCTTCCTATCTTCCGCTTCTCTCTTAGCCTGATCTAAAATAATCTTGGCCTTAGCTTCGGCGTCCTGGACTTTCTTTTCTGCTATATGCTTCCTTATTAAATATCCTGCGTATATCGCAAGCGGTGCGGTGAAAAAAAATGTGATTGTGATTATGGCAAACATCTATATCAACCCTCCTTAATGAGCAGACAACTTACGTGACTGTAAGGAACGCAAGTTGTAGCCCTTTTCATGGGTAATGTCAAGGGCGTCTGCGAATTAATTCCGCCGAGTGCTGCAAAAGTTTGGAACAAAATTTTGCAGCATCTTACGAGGCGGAATACTTTAGTATTACTTACTTTAATTGTTACGCAAAGATAACTTTGTTTACTTTTACGTCGGCGGAAGAAACGGGGATAGAGGGTAAGACTTGAAAATCAAAGGCTAAACCTACGGACGTAGTTTTTAAGGAAAGTCTTTTAAGAAAATGGTCATAATAACCCTTGCCGCGTCCTAAGCGGTTACCTTTTTTATCAAAAGCCACCGCGGGCGCTACCACAAGGTTTATTTTCTTTAAATCCACATATCTTTTCAACTTAGGCTCAGAAATGCCGTAGAGACCTCTCCTTAATCCTGTCCTACTATCAAACAAGCAGGCTTTAAGCGCTTTGTTTCTGCACACTGGTAATAGAATTATTTTGCCTAAAGCTTCTGCTGCCTTTATCATATCCCTGGTATCAACCTCACCGCCAAACGATAGGTAAAACATTACCCTCTTGGCTTTTTTAAAAACATCGGTTTTGAAAAGTTTTTCCTTTATCGCTTTACTTTTTCGAACTTTAATTTCCTCCTTCTGTGCTTTTAGTCTATCTAAGATTTTAT
>JBDRDG010000163.1:0-4091 GCA_043821045.1 Candidatus Omnitrophota bacterium
CGAAGTCTCGGGGTCAAACCGGGGATGAATGCGAGGAGATTATCCCCGCGGGAGTCCGGGGGAATTTTCAAAAGAAAATTAACACGGTATATAGCGAGCCGGGGACATTTAGTAAACCACGGGCTTTCCCGCTTTCCTGTGTTTTTTTATATAATGGTGTTGCGGGATCCCGATATTTAGGGATAGCCCATGGAAAATTCATTCCGCAAAAGATAACAGCCTGTATTTTGTATAAACCAAAAGGGTTTATCAGCGCCCCATACAGAGAAGGAGGGCATTTATCATGTTACGAATGTCTTCCCGGGAAATTAAGGAAGTCTCTTTATATGGTCGGGCGGCTTGATGTTAAGAGCGAAGGGTTAATGCTGTTTGTGAGCGATAGCAATTTAGCACATCTCCTGTCAGATCCAAGTAAGCAGGTGGAGAAAGAATATTTTGTTAAAGTGAGAGGCCGCGTGCGCAAAAGAGATATAGAGATTATAAGTCAAGGCGGCACAGAAATCAGTACTTCAAGAAGGAGAAGAGGTAAATATATAAGGGGGAAACATAATTGTCTGCCGGTAAAAGTCGTAAACTATGAATTAAAGAGTGAGGCTACTATGCTTAGGCTGGTGTTGACTGAAGGAAAGTATCACGAAATACGGCAGTTGATTAGTAGGACGGGAAAAGCCGCCGGGTTAAATTATGAGGTGGAAGTCTTAAGGCGCCTGCGCTTTGGCCCTGTTCACCTGGGTAATTTACAGTCAGGTAGAATAAGGCTGTTAAATATCAATGAAAAAGAAAAATTAATTTCTTGCCTTAAGGTTAGGTCAGTAAAGAAAAACTCTCTTTCAGCCTCGCCGCTTGATTCCTCGTTAATAGGTCGTTTATTCACCGGAGAAAAAGAGCCCAAGAATGAATGGCAGTGGTGGAAATTGTTGCATGAAAGTTTAGACGGTAAAGAAATGGAGTGGCTTGGTATGTGTGGTATTCCTGTGAAATGTAAAATTGTGAGTGAGTTCTCTCAAGGAGTCTTTGTCTATCCGTTGAGTATGGGCTGTGTGTCGTTTGATGAGGTTTTCATCGAACATTTTGCTGTAGGTAAAATCACTTATCGAGTCATACTATATAAAGGCAAGAGTTACCTTTATCTTGAGGATATATCAGGAGTCGTGGGAGTTGTAAAAAGAATAAGTGAATATCTTCGTTCGATCTCTGTGCCCCGGCCGGAACACTGGGAGATAATCCAGTCAATTTTTGCTCCGGTTAATCAAAAGGGATGTATCGATGATGGTGTTGATTGGCGAACAAGTTTGATAAACGTGTTTGAATCTGTTTTCTTCGAAAACGGCGGCGATATTCTTTTTCTGGATACGCCGGATAACTTTGGTTATGAAGAGATTAGGAAAAGAAAAATTATAATACCGATACTTCTTCCCGAAGATGACCCGATGCGCCCGTTCCGGAGAAATTATAGCCGGCCGCACAAGGGGTTTTATAGAAGAAGATTGCCCAAGCCGGTTTTAAAGCAAGTCGCCAATGCAGAATTTTTCTTAGGGGAAAAATATGAAGGGCCAGAACATTATAAATATTGGGTTCAAAAAAGAATAGGGAGTTCGTCCTGTGTGAACATGAGGAGATCTTCAGTTTACAGTTCACATAGTTCACGGAGTTTACAGGGTTCTATAACGATTTTATCTTCGTCAACTGTAAACCGGAAACCGGAAACTAATGGGATGTGTCCCCAATTATTAGATAGGGTGGCGCTTTTAGTCCTTAAGCTTTTAAACCGCCTTTTTTATCTGTCGTCTGATGCCAGCGCCAGTTTTGATATTAAGAGTAAGGCTTATTTAACTGATCACGAACAAAATATCCTTAAGCCTGCATTTAAACGTGTGTTGAGCAGAGAATTTAAGCAATATATTGATTCTCACCCTGAAGAAAAACTATTGGTGTTTGTGCGGCATGTTGAATCTATGTCTAACATATTCAAATATCCACAGACGTATACGCGGTTTTCAGCGCCGGGGATAAAAGGGTTCTTTAAACAGAGGAAGGTGTTGCCAATAGTATTAAGAAAGTTAGGAATTACTTTTGACCGTCATATCTCGCCTGATCTTGAACGCGCTTACGTGGCAGTAGAACCTTTGGCTGCCCAGGATAAAAAGAAAGTAGAAATATTAAGACGCTTTCGCGAGGCGCGCTTACCTGATCATCCTGGCGATCTAATTAGTTTTCGGGAAGATCCTAAGAACTTTCAAGCTGAAGGATATTCTGTAAGAAAAGTTGATAAATGGATAGGTTCTTTTCTTAATAAATTTATTCAAAGCGATGAGAAGAAAGTTGTTATTGGAAGCCATGGAATAACGATACTGCTTGCGATAATGAGAGTATTCAGTATTGATTATGATAAGTATAACGAAGTCTACAGACAGTTAGGGAATACGCCGCACGTAAGCATTACAGTTTTATCATACAATCCTTTTATTAAAGAGGTTAGTAGCTGGAAACTGTTAGCGTATGGCGATGATTCTTTCCTAAGAGAGGAGGCGCGTCTGACTACGCGTCCGTTTGAGATATTGCTTAATCTCGGGTGGTTTTACTTTCTAGTGTTATGGAGAATGACGCTTAAGCCGTTTGGTCTGGGTAAAAATTATTTGAGTGATTACTACCCTTCCAGAGAAACTTTTGGCTTGCCGTTTAAGGGGCCGAGAAGAGTTAAGAGGGAGAGTACAAAAAGTATTCGCGGGGGGCCTGACAGTGAAAATTGGAGTAGCTCTTCAATTGTGTTCGATGATTCAAAAGAGCAATTGTTCAACCTACACGGTTACCCAGCCTGGGGTGGTGAGAAGATTGTCGATAGTAATATTGAGTTTCTTGGTTTTTCTCCGCGTGATGTTCTGGTCGTTTTCCCCAGGAAGAATAATCTGACGGGGGAAATTGAACGGGTGGCGGTTATCCTTGTAACACCGGATAATTTAGATAAAATGCAGATTTGTTATGGAAACAAAGGCGTTATGTGCTCTAAGAGAGAAGATTGGGACGATTATTATTGGCAGGTAAGGACACTTTTTTACAAAGACTTGATGAGTAGTATACATGGATTTGAAGAAATCGCTCATGTAGCTATATCAGAAAGATTTGGTATTATCGAAGGATTCCGCAGCCTAATGTCTAACCGCAAAGGGCTAGGAGAAGGCGATTGCGATCGCTATACATACGTTGATACTATTGGTCAAAAAGCGCCTTGGAACTTGGTTGAAGATAATTTTGACGATTTAGTGTGGGCTGATTGTCAACATACAGCCAAGTTTCCGCGCATCGGTAAGGACTTGGATGTTTCTTTAATCCACCACGCGCATGTCGCGCGCGGCAACCGGCGGTTGAAGGATGATTTAGTCATTCGCTGCTTAAATCCAACCTCAAAGAGCGCCAGAAAGCATGCCGTTTCTATAACACGCTATAATCGTAAAGATAGTGATTTAAATATCGTGCGGGCCAGATGCGCTTTAACTTGGATGGTCGATTATCTGATAACTGCTTTTTTCGAGTGTTATCCGCAAGCGCACCTAACTGTGGAAGAGGTTTGGGAATCATCAGGGTTGAAGCGCTGGGGATATCCTTTAAAGTTTGTCTATACCAACCGGGGTGGAATCATTAACAAGATAATTCGACATAGAAGCAGCTCTTTTGTAATTTTTAAGGAGAAAGGCATCACTTATATTGTTCCTTACAGTCAAAAAGGAAACGACGCCAGTCCGCTTCATAAAGAAGATGTTAAAGCGTCAGTGAATAAGGCGGTACCACCGAGTGTTTTTATCGGAACGGATCCTTTACTGCATTTGCCGGATAACTTTACATATATAATAAAAGTTTACGGCCTTTTAAGGTTTATAAACCCTGAGATTATACCTCTGGTATTTTCCATGTCGGTTATTAATCAATCGTTTGCCGGAGCATTTTACGCCAGAAGAAACTCTTCCATAACGCCGTTTGGTATGAGCACGACTATCGCCTTTAGTTTCGCAAGAGCCAAAGTCAGATTAGCCGTGCCGTTTAGAATGGAGTACAGTAAACCCGACTGGAAAGACGAAAAGACTCTGAAGATAATC
>JBDRDG010000164.1:0-5127 GCA_043821045.1 Candidatus Omnitrophota bacterium
ATTTCCGACAAAGCAGGAATGTCCCGAAGGGACTTCATTGCAACCGACATGATCCCTTTTGTTAAGGTTGGTTCCTATTCTTACCAACCTGCGATCATTGCCCATGAGAATGGGCGATACAGGAGTCGAACCTGTGACCTCTACGATGTCAACGTAGCGCTCTAACCAACTGAGCTAATCGCCCGCTCTACCTTATAACCTCCTTGAAAAATCAGGATGCCGGGGGCGGGACTCGTTTCTAACCTCCAGCGTAGCTGAAGTTATCCGAAGGATTATGTTAGAACCGAGACTGCCTTGTTTTCAAACAACCCCTCCCTTGCGGCAGTATCTAGTGCTCTATTTCGAAAATCCGGATGCCGGGGGCGGGACTCGAATACAATCTCCGGCGTAGCCGGAGTTGTCCGAAGGACATAATTGGATCCGAGAATGCTCCCCGTATTACTACAACCCTATTGAAACATAACATGTTATATATGAAAACAAAAGGATGCCGGGGGCGGGACTCGAACCCGCACGTCCCTCACGGGACATCGGATTTTAAGTCCGAGCTGTCTGCCAATTCCAACACCCCGGCGAATTAACCCATTGTTGGAAATTAAGCATTTAATGGTTTCCTTATAGACTTTTTTTGGATTATAAAATCTTTCTTCGCACTATAAGCTATTTGATATACGCTAAACTTGGAGGCGGGAACCGGATTTGAACCGGTGAATAACGGTTTTGCAGACCGCCCCCTTGCCACTTGGGTATCCCGCCGCGCTGTTTGCTCCATAACTGTGACTGATATCAATTGACACCTTCGCCATATAAATTTCTGCTTACCGGCGCGCTGCCCTTTTGCCTACTTATCCTGTTTTTTCTTTTTTCCCTGCACCCTTATTTTTTTTTCAACCACTTCTTGCAACGCCGTATCTATGACTTTATCGGCGGGCTTTTCAACCAGCGGCTTATCGCCATCGGCGAGTTGCATCGCCCGTTTCGCTACCAGAACAGTTAAGGTATACAACGACCCGCCGCAAGCTTCAATCAACTCTTCTGCCGGTAAATAATACTTTTCCATCCTAACCCTCCTAAGACCTTTCCGCTAATAGAACAGCCCCTAACAATTTAACCGCTTGTTCTATGTCCCGGTTCATTATGACATAATCATACTTTTGGCTAAAGCGCATCTCTTTTTTTGCCAGCCGCACCCTTTTTTCTATGCTTTCTTTCGCCTCTTCTCTCTCTTGTAATCTTCGCATCATCTCTTTACTGTCCGGCGCTTCAATAAAAATAGTTACTATTCTACCGCGGCCGGCCTTTTTCTTCAAATACATTCCTCCCGCGACATCGATACATAAAATCGGATCCTTCCCCTGCCGCGCCGCTTTATCAATAAAGAATTTCGGTGTTCCGTAATAATCGCTCAAAACTTTTTGCGACTCGAGAAAAAAATTATCGCGCTTTAACCGAAGAAACTCTTCCTTGGTGATAAAGTAATAATCAACCGCCTCTTTTTCCCGCGGCCGTTTTTTCCGCGTAGTGTAAGAAACTGCCAGGATAAAATTCTTCTTTATTTTTCGTTTTAGAAAAAGCGTGTTTAAGAGGGTGGTTTTACCGGCTCCCGATGGCCCAGAAATGACAAATATTTTTTTCTTCCCCATCCTTGATTATCAACGCTGTTTAGATTTGCTCTCTTTGGTTTTTTTCTACTCGATATTCTGGGACTGCTCTCTTATCCTTTCCAAGGCGCTCTTTGAATCTAACAGCCACCAGGATATATTTTTTGTTTTCGTCTTGCTGGCGGCGGCGTTTAATTCGCGCAGGATTTCCTGGCTTAAAAAGTCCATGGCTTTACCCTTTACATCGTCTTTTTTCGAATAGATTAATTTATGTAACTTTTTGATGTAAAAGGAGATAAGAGACATCTCCTCGTCGATGTCTTTTACATTTACGCTTTCGCCCATTTTACTGACATTCTTTTTAATGTTTTCCGTGTGTGTGTCTATGGTACGAAGATTTTTAAGGATTTCTTTTTTAATTAAACTCCCTTCCTTCTCCTTAAAGGTAATCAAGAGATCAACCGTCTCTTTAACGGCCGATATGATTATACTGTTGTCGATGGCTTTTTTCTCTTCGAGATAAATTATCCCGGGCAAGGGAGCGATACTTTTTAAAAAGTTTTCATGCGAAACTTTTATACTCCGGGCGATTTTCTTTGTCTGAGCGTAGTACTGTTTAACCAAATCTTCGTTTATGCTCACTTTTTGATGCGGTTTGTGCCGGAAGAAAAAATAGATTTCTATCCTGCCGCGATTAACCTTCTTTTTGACTTCGTTTTTAATGCCGTCTTCTAAGAATATCCTTTCCGAAGGGAGCTGATATGTGTATATCTCTAAATAACGGGAGTTTAGCGAACGCATCGCTACCTGTAAATAATAATCTGCCCCTTTCCTCTCTGCCTGAGCGTAAGAAGTCATTCCTCTCATTTCCAACCTTTCTGTTTGTACTTACCGGCCGCTACGGTTTTGGTAAGATAGAGGTCGTAAACAATCTCGTGAGGATCAAACCACAGTTTTATCTCTCTTTCCGCTTCCGATTCGCTGCTGGAAGCGTGTATAACATTTTCGAATAACCCGCTGGTTAAAATACGGCCGTATTGGCCTCTTATCGTCGTAGGGAGGGCTTCTTCCGGATTGGTCGAGCCGGCAAGCTTTCGGACTCCTTCAATCGCCCCTTCTCCCCAGTAGACCAACGCCATGACACGGTTATCTCCGTGCAGTTTGCCGGTAATATAATTTATCAGTTCGCGGTAAAACGGCTCTTTTTTAAGGTGAGAGTAATGCGCGTTAGCAAGTTTCTTTGAGACCTTAACCATTTTCGCCCCGATAATAACCAGCTTACATTCGGAAAGACGGGTCAAAATATTTCCCGTTAACGATTTTTTTAGCCCGTCCGGCTTGATAATAACCAGGGTGGCTTGTTTTTTCATAAAATACTTTTTGATATCCTCTCTAAATCCTGTAAATTATAATACTCGATGGTAATTTTACCACTATTGTTTTTCTTGTTGGCGATTTTGACTTTCGTCCCAAGTGTTTTCTGCATCTTCTCTTCCATATCGATGACAAAGGGATCTTCCTCTTTTCTCTTTTTGGGAGAAACGCGTTTTACCCGCCGCTCAATCTCTCTGACCGAAAGGCCTTCCTGGAGAATCTGGTGAAACATCTTTTCCTGTTCACTTTCTTTTTCCAAAGATAGTATTGTGCGTGCCTGCGTACGCGTAATAACGCCTTGACTCAAAGCTTTCTGGATATCGACAGGAAGCTTTAACAAACGCAACGTATTTGCTATAGAACTTTTGTCCTTCCCGAGAAACTTACCTATCCCATCCTGGGTTAAACCGAACTCTTCGATTAACCGCTTAAAGGCCAAAGCTTCCTCCAAAGGATTAAGATCTTCTCTCTGGAGATTTTCCGCTATAGCTAACATGAAGGTATCTTTATCGTCCAACTCCCGGATTAATGTCGGTATCTTATTGATGCCCAATAACTTAGCGCAATGGAATCGGCGCGCACCCGCTACGACCTCAAAGGTCTTGTCGTCAACCCGCCTCACGACAATCGGCTGAATAAACCCTTTCTCTTTAATAGATTTTGATAATTCTTGTAACTCTTTGTCGTCTATCTTTTGACGCGGTTGATATTTTCCCAATCTAACCTGCTCCACGGGTAAATAAGCGAACTCTTTAAAAGACGTTTCTTCCTGTGGCCGCTTAGGGATTAACGCCTCCAATCCTTTTCCAAGAACTCTCCTTTCCATCCTATTCACTCCTCTGTCTAATACCAACGAACATCTCTATTTTTTCGTGCAATATTTCTTCTGCTAAATTCAAATAGGCTTTTGCCCCCACAGAAAAAGGATCATAATAATTTATTGGTTTACCAAAACTAGGAGCTTCGGCTAATTTGACGTTACGCGGGATAATCGTATTAAAGGCTTTTTCTTTAAAAAATTTTCTTACTTCGTCTATTACCTGTAAGGTTAACCGCGTTCTAAAATCGGCCATAGTTAAAAGTATTCCCTCTATTTCTAAGAAATAATTGACGTTCTCTTTAATTAGGTCTATCGTGTGAATCAGTTGTGACACCCCTTCCAAAGCATAATATTCACACTGTATAGGGACAAGAACAGACTCTATGGCGGCAAGAACGTTAACGGTTAAAATACCTAAAGACGGCGGCGCATCTACAATAATATATTCAAACTCATCTTTAACTAATTGCAGTGTTTTCTTTAAACAGGTTTCCCGTTCCGGCATAGAGACTAATTCGATCTCGGCGCCGGTTAAGGATATATCTGAAGGGACAACCGAAAGGTTTGCCCAATCGGTTTGAATTATAGAGCGGGATATGGGCAAGCCTTTTAATAAAACATCATATATTGAATTAGATAAAAATTTGTCGCTGTTTATACCTATTCCGCTGGTGGCATTGCCTTGCGGATCCATGTCGACGAGAAGGGTCTTTTTATTGGCAAAAGCAAAATAGGCACTTAAATTGATTGCCGTAGTTGTCTTTCCTGTGCCGCCTTTTTGATTACAAACACCAATTATTCTTCCCATAGATTGACCGCTGAGTTTTCACGTGAAAACATTGTGAAAAACATCACGAATGGGTAAATCCCTTTTTTCCTTCTTCTCTTATGTTTTCACGTGAAAACTTGGTATCATTTTATATAAAAGAATTTCCTTTGTCAAGTATATAATATTTTTTCTATACTTAAATATACTTGTATTGTCATAAAAAGATTTCTTCCTACATGTTTAGAATAATTCGCGAATATGTTTTGACATTTTATATTTAAAAGCTCTATCACTGGAATGTTTTCACGTGAAATCTTTGTATAAATGTTTTCACGTGAAAACATTTAACTCTTCCCGTTTAGCCATTCTGGTCTTTTTCTATAAGTTTACCCTTCTAAAGTCTGAAATTATCTATATCTAACCTTCCTTTTACAAAAGGCTTATTTTCCTACGCAGAAACTTGACGCCCCTTGTCCTGAGTATGCCCGAAGGATCTTGTGAGGAGCTGGGGCATCAAAGCCATGACCAAAATACTATGATACCTTTGGAAAAACAGGCGGTTA
>JBDRDG010000165.1:0-4101 GCA_043821045.1 Candidatus Omnitrophota bacterium
CCTTAGCTAAAACGCAAAAGTTTTCTTTATATTATTCCCGCCGCGATCAAATCTTGAATATCAAGCATACCGACAACATTATTGCTTTTATCAACAACCGGCAGTTCATCAATCTTTTTATCCTCGAGGACCTTTAGCGCTTCTGAAGCCAATGCCATTTCACAGACAAAGGTGGGATTTTTAGTCATGACATCACTCACTTTCCGCTTCAAAAGACGCATATCAACTCCCAGATGCCGCCGCAAATCACCGTCAGTGAAAATACCGACTAATTTCTTACTCTTATCAACAACAATAGCCGCGCCGGCATGGGCAGAAGTGATTTTTATTAATACTTCTTTAACCAAAGTATTTTTACTTACTATCGGATTAAATTTGCCTTTTCGCATAATATCTTTTACCGTAAGGAGAAGCCTGCGCCCTAACGAACCGCGTGGATGAAAAGTTGCGAAATCTTTCTCCTTAAAACCTTTTATCTTTTGTAAACACACCGCGATAGCATCACACATCGCAAGCATGGCGGTAGTCGATGTCGTCGGGGCGAGCCCCAAAGAACAGGCCTCTTTCTTTACTCTTACATCAATAACACTATCGGCGTATTTGGCTAAATTAGATCTTTTATTGCCGGTAAGAGCGATTATCTTGGCGCCGATTTTCTTTACAAACGGTATAAGATTGGTGATTTCTTCCGTCTCTCCGCTGTAAGAAAGAACGAAGACGGCGTCATTTTTTTTTATCCTTCCTAAATCGCCGTGGACGGCTTCGGCGGCATGCACCCAAAAAGAAAACGAACCGGTTGAAGAAAGCGTAGCGGAAAACTTCTGGCCGACAATACCGGCCTTCCCCATGCCGGTAACAACAATCCTACCCCTGCAAGAAGCAAGAATTTTTACGGCGTTAACGAAACCATGGTTGATTTTACTCTTTAACTCAACCAAAGCATTGGCCTCAATATCTAAAACTTCCTGTGCCCACTTTTGCAGTTTGTTATAATCTTTCACCGCCATGTAACGCCTCCCGCAGTTTAACGATATCTTTAACTACACTTTCGACTTTGTTTAAAGCCAATGATGTTGCCTTATCGGAAAGGGCTTCTTGTGGCCTGGGGTGTACTTCGATAAAAATTCCGTCTATGCCGCAAGTTACTCCCGCTAAGGCCAAAGGATGAACAAATTTACTGTCACCGCCGGAGATGCCTCTATCCGCTGACGGCCGCTGGAGCGAATGAGTGACATCGAAAATAACCGGATAGCCGAACTCTTTCATGATCAAAAAAGAACGGAAATCAACGACCAGATTATTATAGCCAAAACAGGTTCCCCGTTCCGTAAGAAAAATATTCTTATTCCCGCAAGCGGCCACCTTTTCAATGACATATTTTATGTCGTAAGGAGACATAAACTGCGCTTTTTTAATATTAACTGTTTTGCCTGTTTTAGCCGCTTCTATAACTAAATCCGTCTGGCGCGAGAGGAAAGCCGGTATTTGGATAATATCAACCGTGTCTTTAATATATTCTATATCTCCTTGGCAGTGGACATCGGATAAAATCTTAATCTCAAGTTTCCTCTTTATTTCCGATAGTATTCTTATGCCCTTAGCAAGACCGGGCCCGCGGAATGATTTTAAAGAAGTCCTGTTTGCTTTATAAAAACTCGCCTTAAAGATAAAGTTTAGATTGTATTTTGCCGTTATTTCTCTCAACTCTGCCGCGATTCGATAAGTTAAATCTTTATTTTCTATAACACAGGGGCCGGCGATAAAAATAAAACTTTTTTTGATATTTGGTTTTAACTCTTTTGTTTTACTGCCATAGTTTGACAGAGAGAGGCTCTTAGAACCCGCGCCTTCTTTAGAATAACTTTTACCCTGCGAAACTAGCGATTTATCTCTTTTTCTTCTCATTGCGATTTATTAACGATGCTTTGATAAAATCTCTAAAGAGAGGGTGTGCCCTGTCAGGTTTTGATTGAAATTCAGGATGAAACTGGCAGGCGACAAACCACGCATGATCTTTATACTCAATAATCTCGATAAGATTCTTGCTCTCATAAATTCCGCTGAAAATTACGCCGTGATTTTCAAACGCCTTTTTAAATTTATTGTTGAACTCATAACGATGGCGATGGCGTTCCCGAATCAAATCCTTGCCGTAAGCGAAAGACGCCTTTGTGCCGCTCTTTATTTTACAGGGATAAATACCGAGACGCATTGTCGCGCCGATATTCTTCTTTGCCCGCTGAGAAGCAAGAAGATAAATAACCGGCTGCTTAGTCCGGCGGCTAAATTCGGTTGAATGCGCATCCTTAAACCCCAAAGAATTCCTCGCAATCTCAATCACGGACAGCTGCATCCCCAGGCATATTCCAAAAAAAGGCACATTGTTTATACGGGCATACTTTATCGCTTCAATCTTTCCTTCAATACCCCTCTCACCAAAACCGCCGGGAACCAGTATGCCGTCGCTGTCTGATAACAGCTCTTGGGCAGATTTTTTTTTCAATATCCTCGGAATCAATCCGTTTAATAATCACTCTCGTCTTGTTGGCAATGCCGCCGTGGCGTAAAGCTTCATAGATAGATTTGTAGGCATCCTGAAGTTGAATATACTTTCCAACCACAGCGATTTCGACCTCGCTCCTTGTATGCAAAACCGCCTCAACCACATTATTATACCACTGGTCTAAATTGCTCTCTTGGCATTTTAAATTTAGCCTGTCAACGATAATTTTATCCAATTTTTCCTGCTTAAAGACCAAAGGTATCTCGTAAATTTCCCGCACGTCTATAGCCTGGATAACGGCATCCGGTTCAACATTACAGAATAAAGCGATTTTTTCTTTTATTTTTTTAGTAATGGCAAACTCCGTGCGGCAAAGGATAATATCCGGCTGAATACCTATTTCGCGCAGTTTACCCACGCTGTGCTGAGTAGGTTTTGTTTTAAGCTCCGAAGCGGCCTTGATAAAGGGAACAAGGCTCATGTGGATATTAATCGAATTCCTCCTGCCCAACTCTATCCTTAACTGCCGGATCGCTTCCAAAAACGGCAAGCTTTCAATATCACCTACTGTACCGCCTATCTCTACGATGACAACATCAAATTTCTTGTGAAAAGACGCTCTCTTAATAAAGGCCTTAATCTCATCGGTAATATGCGGTATTACCTGAACCGTGTCTCCTAAGTAATCGCCTTTTCTTTCCTTGCTAATTACCGAATAGTATATCTTCCCGGTCGTAATGTTATTACTGCTTGTCGCAACGATAGAAGTAAACCGCTCATAATGACCGAGGTCTAAATCCGTTTCCGAACCATCTTCGGTAACATATACCTCTCCGTGCTGGAAAGGATTCATCGTGCCGGCATCGACATTGATATAAGGATCGCATTTTATCAGGTTTACTTTTACCCCTTTTGATTCAAGAAGCCGTCCGACACAAGCTGCGGCAATACCTTTCCCCAAGCTGGAAACTACCCCCCCTGTGACAAAGATATATTTTTTAGGCATATCCTCTCTCCGACATGCTGCTTTCTACTTTGCTCAAATCGCTCTCAGTATCGACTCCCCAAGAATCAAAATTAGTCTCGATTACCTTTATTTTATATCCGGCCTCAATCGCCCTTAACTGCTCGAGTTTCTCGGCATCCTCCAGATATGACGCCGGAAGGTTTTTAAAAGTGTACAAGAAATCCTTTGTATAAGCATAAATACCGATATGTTTGTAAAAAAGGTAACTTTTTCCTCTATCTCTTATAAACGGGAGGGGAAAACGTGAAAAATAAACAGCGAAGCTGTCTTTATCGGTTATAACCTTTACGACATTAGGATTATTAATCTCCTCTTCATCGTCTATCCTTTTTTTAGCCGTGGCCATGACCAACTCTTGATTATCAAGCATAACGTCAGCCAGGCTGTTGATCACCGAAGGATGGATTAACGGCTCATCCGCCTGTATATTAATCACGACCTTAACATCAATATCTCTTACCGCTTCAGCGATCCGATCGGTGCCGGAAGAGTGTTCCGGCGCGGTAAAAACAACCTCTGCTCCCCACTCTTTAGCGACCTCTTCTATTTCCGGACTATCACAGGCGATGAT
>JBDRDG010000166.1:0-3504 GCA_043821045.1 Candidatus Omnitrophota bacterium
TTGAAATTTCTTGAGAAGGAAATTGACTACTACTCTTTGCGGCCGGAAGATTTAGCTGTTTTAGGGCCGCGCCAGGAGGAAGATGATTTTACTATATATAACGTTGGCGTTTCTTCCGGCGCGAATTTCATCGTATTAAACCAGAATCCGCAAAACAACCGCCAGAATGATAAGCCGTTTGTTAAGCCGTATAAATTAGCCTGGTTTCGTGAGAAAAAGTTTCGCCAGGCTTTAAGTTACGCGATTAATCGTGAAAAAATTATCACTGTTGTTTACAACCAGCTGGGCGTGCCGCAGTATTCTTGTTTGAGTCCGTCAAACGTCCTTTTTTATTCCGATAATATTAAGAAATACCCTTACGATCCCAAACAGGCTCTTTTGCTTCTTTCCCAGATAGGTATAAGCGATAAGGACCCTGACGGTATTCTCAAAGACAGCGATGGGAAAAGAGTAGAGATTGTTTTATATACTAACGCTGATAATCCCCTGCGCATTACGATTGCCACTTTGATAAAAAAAGATTTCGATGATATCGGCGTCAAGGTACATTTCTTGCCGCTTGATTTTAACAACCTCGTGAGTAAACTAACCGCTACTAACGAATGGGAGATGATTTTAATCGGCCTAACCGGTGGCATTGAACCGTATTTTGGTAAAAACGTATGGTCATACACGGGGACCTTGCACGCATGGAACCCGACCAAGCAGCCTTTGGATGCATATGAAGAGGAGATAGAAGATATATTTAACGATTCGGTAAAAACTTTGGATGAAGAAGAACGCCGGCGTCTTTTCGCCCGCTGGCAGTACATTGTCTCTGATAACCTCCCCTTTATTTACACCGTGCTGCCTTACTCGATTTTTGCCGTGAATAATCGTTTCGGTAACGTATATCCCACGATACACTCCGGCGCGTTTCCTGAGATAGAAAATGTTTTTATAAAAAAAGAGAGGTCTGAATGATACGCCATGTAATAAAAAGATTTATAATGGCCGTTCCTCTTCTTTTGGCGGCGACTCTGGTGACTTTCTGCGTGATGCAGTTAACACCTGGCGACCCTTTAGGCGAGTTAAAGTTAAACCCGCAGATTTCGCCGGAAATAATAGAATATTATGAGACGACGTTCCGTCTTAACGACCCGGTGATAATACAGTATTTCGCCTGGCTTAAGAACATCTGCCGCGGCGATCTAGGATATTCTTTTTCCTACCATACGCCGGTCCGGCGGCTGATCGCCTCACGTGCGGCGAACACCCTGCTTTTATCGGCCAGCACGGTTTTTGTAACCTGGCTGTTTGTGATTCCTTTAGGCGTTCTTGCCGTATTGTCCCGCGACAAATTACTCGATAAGATATTGTCTTTTTTCTCCTACCTGGGAATTTCTACCCCTTCTTTTTTCCTGGCGATAGTATTTCTTTACGCGATATATCGCGTGGGTGTATTTCCTTTAGGCGGCATGCGTTCGTCCGGTTTTGAACAGCTCTCAGCCATGGGGAAGTTTTTTGACATAGCCCACCATTTGGTTGTGCCCACGCTTGTCTTATCTTTAGGCAGTATCGCCTCATTACAGCGGATTATGCGGGCCAACCTTTTAGAGGTCATGGGGTCTTCTTATATTTACGCCGCGCGGGCGCGGGGATTAAGCAGGACAAGAATTCTTTATGTTCACGCTTTAAAGAACGCTTTAAACCCGATGATTACAATTTTCGGCTACCAGTTATCGTCGTTATTAAGCGGCGCCGCCCTTACGGAAATCATCCTCGGCTGGCCGGGTTTAGGCCAGATTATGCTTGATGCGGTGCGTAAACAGGATATATACCTTGTTATGGGTTCAGTCCTTATAAGCGGTATTTTCTTAATTTGCGGTAATTTAATCGCCGATATTTTACTCGGTTTATCTGATCCTCGGATAAGGTACGAGAAAACTAACTAGCGTTTAGCGGATAGCGTATAGTATTGAAACAATTAAAAATTCAAAATGGAAAATGCAAAATTAAATCGATCCTCGATCCTAGATGCTTGATAAAATATGCAAAGAGCATAGGGGTGCGTAGTGAGAAGATATTTAAATATTATTCTATGCCCTATGCGCCATGCTCTATGCTAAAAGGGTTCTATGGGCAATTCACTGTGTCTAGAAAAACTCAAGACTCAAGACACACGACTCAGGACTAAAAGATATGTGGAGAGAGTTTAAAAAAAACAAATTGGCTTTAGCGGCGCTTGTCATCTTAGGCGCATTTTATGGCCTGGCGATTTTTGCCGATTTTTTCGCGCCTTACGCTTACGATGACGACAATATGCTTTATTCCTGGGCGCCGCCGTCAAAAATTCACTTTATAAATTTTGAGGAAAAAGTTTTCCGGCCATACGTTTATCAGCAGTCGTTTACGATTGACGAGTATTACAAGCGCCAATACACCGAAGGCCGAGACAAAATCTATCCAATAAGATTCTTTGTTAAAGGGTTTCCTTATAAATTTCTTGGCGTCGTTCCCGCTGATATCCATCTGTTTGGCGTTGAGCGCGGCCGTATCCATCTTTCAGGGGCGGATATCCGCGGCAGAGATATGTTTTCACGCCTTCTTTACGGCGCGCGCGTCTCGTTAAGCATTGGCTTAATCGGCGTGGCTATTTCTTTCTGTATCGGTATGATCGTCGGCGGGATATCGGGTTATTTCGGCGGCTGGACAGATACGGTTATGATGCGTCTTGTTGAGATGATGATGATGCTTCCCGGCTTTTATTTTCTTTTGGCCTTACGTTCTTCCTTCCCGCCGGAGATGGATTCGCGCCAGGTTTATATGCTGATTGTCGTTATCCTTTCTCTTATCGGCTGGGCATCGCTTGCCCGCGTTATCCGCGGCATGGTCCTTTCTTTGAAAGAAAATGACTATGTGCTCGCGGCAAAAGCTATAGGCCTCTCGGATTTTAAAATCATTACGCGCCATATCCTGCCGCACACCTTTTCTTATGTTTTAGTGGCGATTTGCTTAAGTATCCCCGGATATATTATCGGGGAGGCGGCATTGAGCCTTCTTGGCTTGGGTATTCAGGAACCGTACGCAAGCTGGGGGAATATGCTTGCCATGGCCCAGGGTATTATTACTATCCAGTTTTACCCCTGGGTATTGGCCCCTGGCTTATTAATTATTATCGTAACGATGAGTTTTAATATTATCGGCGATAAACTGCGCGATATGTTTGATCCTAAGCGGAAAATATTCTCATGAAAGACAGTGGTTCAATATTAAAGATCAGTAACCTGGATGTTGAATACGCTGGTATTCGTAAGACCCACGCTGTGCGCGGCGTGAGTTTTGAGGTAAGAAAAGGCGAGATCCTTGGCGTTATCGGCGAGTCCGGCAGCGGTAAGACCACTTTAGCTTATTCTGTGCTTAATCTTTTATCCGAACAAGCAAAAATCAGCGGTGAGATTATTCTTGGAGGAAAGAATATTTTATTATTTAGTGAGAAAAAGATGTCTCGTTTGCGCGGCAGGG
>JBDRDG010000167.1:0-13718 GCA_043821045.1 Candidatus Omnitrophota bacterium
TTCCAGCGCCGCGTTTCGGTAAAAAAGGCGTTATAGGAAAAAGTTACTTCTTCATCGTCAAGATCACAGGCCTCAACTGTCATAGTTACTAAATCGCCTTCTTTAATAGATGCTGGAGATAGATCTACAGCGGTGATTACCGGCGCGTCGGGACCGGCGGTGTTTTCCACCTGTAAAACCACGTGGTTACTACGCGTTTCATTACCGCGGCTGTCTTTAGCGATAAAGTAAACTTTTTCAACCCCGCCCCACTCCTCTGGCTGGTCAAAACTTACCGCGTGGGTAGCTGGGTCGATGTTAACGCTTATCGCGGAGTTTCCGGTTACCGTGTAAGTAAGCTCTAAGCCTTGCGGACTGTAAAAGTAATCGTCAAGGACAAAGGCGTTATTGACTACCGTATTCATCGGCCAGTGCTGGTAAGGAATATTTTGCCTTAACACCGGCTTGTTCGACTGAACCATGGAGACAAAACCTGTTTTTAAACGGTAAGTAGTGCTTGATAGCACGCCGGCGCAAGACTCGCCTATCGCGCTATGAGTTAGTTTAAACGATGTACTGTTACGATCACCGCCGCCTTGATCTATCGTGCCGGCATTTAAGCGGTAACTGGCGCTTTGCGCCGTGTAAGCAAGGACTTCGCGGAAAGCGTCATAACTTAAAATCAAAAAAAAGATGAGCGCAATGGCGCTTAGGCGTTTAAATAAATTGTGCTTTTGCCAGAAAGTACTCATGTTTATCACTAGCGTTTAGCGGATAGCGCATCCCTCAATATAATGGAAACGGATACACGCCGATCAAAACGCGGATCGACGCAGACCATTTTTAGCTATAGGCTAATAATGAAATCCTATTATTTTCCTCGGTTTTTGTTCCTGGGCGATTAACTGTTTTATCGCCTCAAATACTGCCTTAAAGTTTTCGTCATACTTCTTTTCCATTTTCTCTATTTTCATGCGCAAATCTTTATAATTAACCAGCATCTCCCTTATTTTCACAAAAGTCCGCATAATCTGAATGTTTACTTGTACCGCCCTTTTGCTTTTAAGAATACTTGAAAGCATTAGTATGCCGTGTTCGCTAAAGACCAGCGGGAGCTTACGAGTTCCACCCCAACTTGATGTGCCGAAATGGCCTTCAAGTTACTAAATTCTTCTTTTGATAGTTGAAACATAAAATCATCAGGAAATCGATCCATGTTACGTCTGACTTGTCGAGTTAACTGCCTTGTTTCAACTACATACAATCCCGCTAAATCTCTATCTAACATAACCTTTTTGCCTCTGATTAAATATATCTTGCCGGCTATAACTTCTTGAAGGATCAATCCTTTATTCATAATCTCTAACCTTTCTAATCTTATACTAAATGCTATCCGCTAAACGCTACACGCTAATTCTACAGTTTCATAATATACGCGAGTTCGTAATACACCGGGTAATGGTCACTCGCGTCAGTCAACCAACCCTGGTAGTTGATAAGACGCGGGATAGCACCAAATAACAAATAAAACAAACCGATCTCCTTATATTCTACTGTCCTAAAGGAAGCCAATAAACCTCTTTAGTAAGAACATCATTATTAAAGTTTGTTCGTACTACTCTCCAGTAATCCCCTCTTTTAACCGGCATACAAAAAGAAAAGTATTGTGATCCGGGAGTATTTGCGGCATAATGAAAAGTTGTTGCTCCTCTTACGCTGAAAGGTGAACTGTTGCCATCTGTATATCCTAATAAAGTACAGTAAGTATATCCTGCGTCACTACCTCCTAAATAACCTATTACAAAACCGTCACTAGAAGCATAGTAGGTAGTTTCTAACGCCCTCTGTTCCCAAGAACCAAACATTTTTACTGTAGTGTTTACTTGAAAACCAGCTTGAGGGGTAAGCGTTCCGATACCAATATTACCGGAACCGTTAAATATATTGTTGTTCCCCTTTACTGTAGCTGCGGTATCGGCATTATTTGCTACTGAAGCGCTATTAGCAGTTAAAGCTGTATCCGCTACTTCCGCACGTATAGCATAACCGGAGGAAGTTATCCTCTGACGCGGACTCATTACCTCACTGCCTATCTTTAACTCCAAAAAGTACGGGTTATCAAAAGGAATATTTAAATCAACCGATGAACCAAGAATAGTGTTGAATATTCCGTTTTGAATCACCACGCTCTGCGTCTCCTGCCATAGAAATGTGCCGCCGGATTGGGCGTCGTAAATCCTGAACGTTACGCTGTAGCTGCCGTTTAACGGCGCGCCGCCGGAATCGGTCAACCGGCCCTGGTAGTTGATAAGGCGCGGGATAGCCGCAAACGATACAGATACACACAACAACAAACAAATCGGAAGGAGGGTGACTGTCAGACTGACTGTTCGAGCGAATTCTGTCTGTCTCATCTTAACATCACCTCCATTATTATTAGCGTATAGCGTTTAGCGAATAGCGTATAGAATAATAACGTATAGCGTGTAGCGTTTAACATACAGGATGTATCATTCTATACAGCATACCGCCCACTTCTTTCAATAAATCCTCAATCTTTTTGTTCTTACTTAAATAATTTAAGTCAATCGATAATAAATACTGTGTTTCTAACTCACATAAGCCACCATAGGCTATCGAAAGAAATTGTTTGTATTCTCTTCTATGCTGCCGCCCATACCCTTCCGCTATATTTGAAGGAATTCCCACGGCGGCTCTTCTCAGCTGCTGTAATAATCCATAAACTTCATCTTTAGGAAAGGATTTCGAAATCTTATAAATCTCGATAGCTAAAACATACCCTTTCTGCCATACTATTAAATCCTTAAAAGTTTTTGTTTTCATCTCTCTTCTCTTTCCTATCCGCTATACGCTAGTATTTACAGTTTCATAATATAAGCTAAGGCGTAATACGGCGGCGCGTAGGGCGCGCCGGAACCTGTCGCGCCGGTTGAATTGGATAAAGTGTGCGTATGACTGCCGGCGTTAAGCATGGAATAAACCCTTGTATCCCAATTAACATGTCGCGGTATATAAGGGTTGTAATAATTATTATTGTCATTAGTGTAGTCATTATAATACTCGCGAAAACTCGAATGAGCTAAAAAGGATAAAGAGGATGAAGCTGACGTTATCAAAACACAACTTGATTGCCAACGGTCATCACAAGATTGTCCTTGAGGACTATACTGAATCATATGGTTATGCTCACCGGCGGTGGATGTCTCCAAACTTCCCGCTGTATGCGTGTGGCTAGGCAGATTGGAAACACTCAAATTAACCTCCCCGCCGTATTTACTAAAGCCGCCCATAAGCTGTGTCTTGGCTATGCCAGCGTCATCCTGCCGCGCGCCAACGATGAATTTGTCGCGTAAGTCCGGCGTGCCGTTTGAGCCGTCGCACAAAATCCAGCCGGAAGGAATATCTACAATCTTACCGGACCACATAATAATACCGCCGCGCGGCGTGCCGTTTCCCGCGTTAATCGCGTAACCAGCAGAAGCTATTCTCTGACGCGGAGACATAACTTCACTGCCGACTTTGAACTCTAAAAAGTATGGTTTATCAAAAGTTAAATTAAGGTTGGTGACCGACCCCAGCAATACGTTAAATACACCTTCCTGAATCACCACGCTCTGCGTCTCCTGCCATAGAAATGTGCCGCCGGATGACGCGTCGTAAATCCGAAAGGTTATGCTGTAACTTCCGTTTAACGCCGCGCCGCCGGAATCGGTCAACCGGCCCTGGTAATTGATAAGGTGAGGAACTTCGCACCTACAGTCAACCAGAGACAAACCGTAGATCAGGATAAAGAATAAAAAACTTTTTAAAATCAACCTACTTAACTTTTTCATGGCATACCTCCGTTATTAAACTCGAAACACTAAATCCGAAATTCGAAACTCCCGTTCTGCGGGATCCCGCTTTATATTTAAATCAAAGGTGCGGGAAAATCCGAAACTCAAAACCCCAAACAAAATAAAGACACAAGGTATCATCGGCTCTTTTGCACTATCGCCCCAAAGATTTTCATGATTTCTGTAGACTCTTTAATTAAAGTTTCCTTCTCTTTTAGCTGATTCGCCTTGGGCTCACTTAACCGCGACCAATAACAACTCTCTTTTGATTCTTTTCGAGATATTTTCATGCGCATTATAAAATCTTTCTTGCTTAAAGTGTCTTCTGCCTCTAAATAATTGCTTCCAACTGAACCCGCTGATCCAACTAACTGTTTACCAACCTCTATATTTGATAAACCTTTGGGCAAATTGTTCACATATCCTATTATTCTCTTAGCAAAGAAAAGTGTTCTTTCTCCTAAGTCGTATCGTTTTTTGTTTTGTATATTGCCCGTTTTTTAGCTTCTTATTCCGAATTTTAACAAAATAGAATAAACACCCTTCGAAAGTTCTTTTTGATGCTATCGTATTTTGCGATACCATCGGCCCATTTTCTCAAAATTTGAAATCACAAGTTGTGACCTCAAACTTGATGTGCCAAAATTGCAATTTAACTTCTTAAACTCATCTTTAAACAGTTGAGACATAAAATTGCCAAGGAGATGTTGTAAACTTCGCTTTATAGATTTGTTAAGCATTATAATCTGCGTTGATCCGCGTCTTGATCCGCGTGTATCCACTTCTACTTTAAACTATCCGCTATACGCTAAACCCTATCCGCTAATTACTGGTATTTCAGCCTCTGCGGCGGCAAGGCTCTATCATCAGCCGATTTCTGCGTGACTGTCACCAATAGCGACCGCCTGGTCTTCGGACTGTAGGCGTACTCAAGCTCGTAACGCCAGACTAAATCGTTGTTTACTTTCACATGAATCTCTTTTAAGCGTTTGGCCGTCGCGATTTTCGCGCTGCTTATGTAACTTGATGCCACATCATCCCTTGCTTCAAGGAAAAACTCCACCGTCTGCGTCGGCGATAGGCCCATCTCGTTACCGGTATATTCAATGCGCCAAAGATAGGATTTCCCCTGGTCCTTGGTATAACTATATCCAATGTAGTTTCCGTTTGTATCTACAGCTTTCGTAAGATACCATGCAAATGTACCCTTGCTGGAACCTTCTTTAGAATAAGAAGTTTCACCAAACTTCAACACGCTGCCGTCTTTCGATAGGACTTTCCATGAATCGTCCGCCTGTTTAAAAAACTTGGTAAAACTTCCCTCGATTTTGGACTGGTAAAGGTTATCAACTAAATTCACAAGTTCCGTCGTCCCGCCTTCAGTTATAAGGTAAAACGTGTCCTGCTGATCGTTATATGCCGGCGGGCCAAGACGGGTTGAGCGCGCGATATAGCCGGGATTAAGGCTAAACCCTAAGCCTACCCAGGAATTAGAGTTTGACGAACGGTAACTAAGGCCAAGTGACGGCTGGATTCCTTTTCTTCCCGGCGGCGCACTTATCGGTATGGCGTGGCTGAAGGCGCCGGTGAGCATGTCCGGTAACGGTATCTGCACACCGACGCCAATCGGCGCGCCTTGCGAAACAAAGGCCTTTAAAGCGGCGTAGGTTGAAAAGTGTTGTATAGAAAACTTTACCGTGTAGCCGTCGCTAGCCACCTGCGATACCTGGCCGGTAGAAAGAATCTTGTACTGCTGTGCGTCGTAAAAACCAAGCTCAACCGCCGTGCCCGGGACTTCGGCGCCGGATAAGATATACCTTATCTCTACCGCTTTAGAAAATACCGTGCCGTAAGGACGGCACTCTACCGCGCTTAGAAGGCTCGTGCCGCTGGGTGTTACGTCCTCAAGAAAGGCCGGGCTTAAACTTAAAACGTTTATCCGTTTAGTTTCAGTTAACGCGCCGGAAGGTATGCTAATCTTGATACTGCCGTCACGCGAAGTTACTTCGCCCCCCTCCGGGCCGATAAGTTCGCCTAAATAGACGTATACGTTTATCGTGTCAGAACCGCTGTTTCCGGCGGGATCAATGGCGCTCTTGGTTATAACATTCTTCTCTTCGCTGCCGGAAAGGGTGTAATATTCAGTAAAAACCTCTCCATCAACCGTCCACTCTAAAAAGATTACCTCATCTTCCACCACTGAACCGTCAGCCGGCGATGTGATTTTTACCACCGGCGGCATCGTGTCTAAAGTTATGTCGTCGCAGTAAACTTCTGACCAGTTCCCGGCAACATCCTGATATCTTACGTAAACGGTTTTCGCGGCGTCACCGGAAGGTAAATCCCATAATTTACTTTCGCTGTAATTTTCCGGTGTAAACCAAGCGGCGCCATCGTTAGAGAATCGCATGTAAGCGATGCCGCTACCTGAAGTATTATCGATAGCGGTTAAACTTAAGCTGACAGTTGTCATGTTGGTATAACTGGAACCGGCGTTAATCGTAATTGTCCCCGTAGGAGCAGTAGTATCTATTTTTGCCTGATTAGCAGAAATCTTCACGCTTTCCGCGTTACCGGCCTTATCTAGAGAAAAATACTTTACGCTATAAATACCTTCGCTTGATATTGTAAACGGCGCGGTGTATAAAATCGCCGGTTGTGTCCCGTCAAGAGAGTAGTAAATAACGCCTACACCGGCGCCGGTATCAGAAGCGGTTAAACTTACTTCAACCGCCGCATGCCAATTCCCGTCAATACCGGAGATTAACGTGCTGGGCGCGGTTGTATCAAGGAGTATTTGAGATGAATAAACTTCTGACCAGTTGCCGGCAGTATCCTGATACTTAACATATACTGTTTTCGGCCCTTCAACGGAAGGTAAATCCCACGACTTACTATCAGCGTAATCTTCCGGCAGAGACCAGCTACCGCCATCGTTAGAAAATCGCGTCTTATCCACGCCGCTGCCGCCGTCATTATCGGAAGCGGTTAAAGTTAAACTGACTGATGTCGTGTTGGTATAAGCGGAACCGTTGTTAATCGTAACCGCGCCTGTCGGCGGAGTGGTATCTATATTAACCTCGCCGCTAGAGGTGTTTACGCTCTCGGCGTTCGCGGCGCGGTCTATAGAGTAGTACTTTATCTTATACGAACCGGCGGTTGATAAAGTAAACGGCCCGCTGTAAACAGTGTCGGGATAAGAGCCGTCAGTTGAGTAATAAATCTTATCCACGCCGGATGTCACGTCCTGCCCTGTCAAAGTCACGTTGATTGTTCCATCCCAGCCATGGGAAACAACGTCAATTTGTGTCGCCGGCCGGCTTGTATCCAAAATTATCTCGCCGCTGTATGCCTCCGACCAGTTCCCGGCGCCGTCTTTAAAACGGGCGTATACCGTCTTTATGCCGTCGCCGGAAGATAACTCCCACTCAAGAGAGTCGGAAAAGGCGCGCGGCTCGTCCCATGTAAGTGCGCTGTTGGATAACTGCATCGTATCTATACCGCCGCCGCTTATGCCGCCGCCGCTAAACTTCACTAAAACAACCATCGCTTTTGTGTATCTTGCCCCGCTAAAAGAAAGCGAGATATCGCTATCACCGGACGAAGCGTAACCGCCAAAGATTACACTATTATCAGTCAACATATGGATGTAATACGCCGCGCCGGCGGTAAACTCAGTGAAATCGTCAACGCCAGGGTTGTTAAGAAAATCTATCTGTGTTTTAGCCGTATTGCTGAAAGTCGATACCTGGTCGTAGTCAACGCCGAAGGTAAGTTCCGAAAGGGCTTCGCCTACAGCCCGGCTGTCTAAATACGGCCAAGGAAGCATGTTCCACCCCTGTTTTAAATAAAAAACAGTGTTCTCCGCAAGCGGCGTGCCGGGGAGACGTAATGTACTGTTCCACTTTGCGTCTATCCAGTACCCTTTATAAGGAACCATCGCCGTGATTTCGCTGTACTCTTCTAACCCCGGCTTGTAATGTTTCCACGAATCATCCGCGTCGGACGGGTCGAATTCCCATACGTCTCTCACACTGTAGATAATCGGCGATAAGACATCTTGTATTTTAGGACTTTGCGGCGTGAGCGGTAAAGATATCAGGTTCAACCCCTGTTTTAAATTAAGGGTAAAAGTTTCGGCGTAAAGAGTAGGCGGGAGTAAAAACAGGCTTGTTATTAAAATAATCAGGGCGTGAAATTTAGGAATTTCCCTTTTATTCATAACTTTCTATCTCGTTTTTTAGTTCGCGCGCGATATCTACGTACTCTTGGTCGTCACGGTATTTATACATGGCGTCATCTACCATTTCTAAGGCTTCATTGAAACGGCCCTGCTTAAAAATAATATTCGCTAACTCTAAACTCACCATGGCCGAATGTTCGCTGTCGGGATAATTTTCTAACAACGTTTTAAAGACTTTTTCGGCTTGGCCAAAATCAAACTCGGTCAGGCACCAAAAACCTATTCCGGCAAGGGCTTCGCTGCTAAGCAAGGCCGTCTGTTCAGAATCTGTTTCTTGCCCCGACGCGGTAACATCTCCTTGGCCTATCTCCTGCCCATGCACGGCTTGCTCTTTTTCTTGTTCAGCCACATTGTTTGCCGCCGTATTATCCTGACTAAAAGAAGAATCTGTATCCGGCAGAAGAGTATCTTGCGAAGACTGTTGTAGAGATGTTGGATCAGACGATAATTGATCTTGAGGTACCGTCTCAGCCGGCAGCGATTGCGGTAATAATACCGTAATAACTTCGCTTACCTTCTTAGTATCAACACTAAAACCGGAGGAAATGTTGCTAATTTCAGGGCCGACAGATGTTTTCTTGACGCGGCCAAGGACACGGCGCGCCGCAGAAAAACTGTCCTCCTCATCTTTAACGTCGGCCGCAACAACAGATTTACCGCTCGCCGCGGCGAGAAGCTTTTCCTCTACATCCGAAGGAAAATTAAACTTCTTAGCGTACTCTTTTATTAAAGTGGATTCTTCCGCCTCACTCAAAGGAAACGATAAAACTTCGTGTTTTTTCTTATCGCTTTTGTCAATAACGGATTTTTGCGCAGAGACCTTCTCCAGATTAACAGCCTTTGTTAAATCCTTAGAGACATCTTTTGTCGATAACCCGGTTTCCTTACCCTTAAAGATAAAAAATCCGAGTAAAATCAATAACATCAATAAAATAATCTTGAATACAAAAAACCTGTTCATTACCTTATATATAGATAGCTTATACCGCCATGGGATAAGTCATCGCCGGATGAAACCCCTTTTATCTTAACCCGGCATGACGCTTTCCTTCGGCCTTGTACAATCACCAGCCAATCGTCGCCGTCCTGGTAAAGATTAGTGCTGGTACAATTTTTTTCCGTATCGACATCGATCGTATAGACATCGGCGCTTGTTACTTTAAACACCACCATCTTTATCCATCCGCCGTCATTGTAAACTTTAACATCGGTAAGTTCTACTCGGGGCGAAAAAGATTCGTTAACTATTTCGCCGTCAACTGGAACAATGTAAGTTTTCGTGCCTACCACATCCACGCCATGTTTGGATTCAAACACGGCAATAACTATGCTCCATCCCGGTGCAAGGGCGCTGCCCTTACTGTGGGAAAGCCAGAATTCTATCGGATGTTCCCGCCGCCTCCAGCCGATCTCTCTTCTTAAGCGGCGATAAGAAGATATGATAGATATCGGTTTGAATATGCCGTTTGCTACCGGATCGGCGGCGGCGAGCTGAAACTGGCCGGTTCGGTTATTGACAAGTACTGCCGCGGTAGTGAATATCTTGCCGTTAATATGTTTATCAAAGGGTACAATCGTGTAGGGATCTTGCAGTTTACCGTCAACTTTAAAACAACGGTTAACTATACTGTCGCGGAAAGCATCAGAAAAATACGCGTCGTCAATTAAGGTGATAAAATTGTCTGATTTCTTAAGGTAGGTAAGTAATGATATCAGGTACTGTTTTACATCTCTATCCACCCATCTGGGGATAAAGAGAGACACACCGGATTTAGCGGTCGATAAAATAATATGTAAATCCTTGTTTTCATCGGCCGGCTCGATATCAACTCCTGCGGCATCAGATGACGGCGGCTCCATAATAGCGACGTAGCTGCCTTGATCTTCCAGACCGGCGGCGATAGGACGAAAATATCTGGTTAACCACTCATTTGCCGCGATATAGGTATGAAATCCTAACCCGGCCTGGCCGGGATCGTTAAGGTATAGCCCTTCCAAGGTTAAACTCTCAGGAACAGCGTATAAATCTTTAAATGTCGCGCTGTCGGAACGATCAGGAAAGGGGTCCTGGTTTACTTTTATCCCGACTACCGACATCCAATGGTTATAATCGCTGTCGGCGTTGATTGCCGGGTCAGATGATGTTGCGACTGCTACCGGAACGTACTCTTTTCCGGCCGGCGCGTTAGGTATCTTGTAGCTAAGCCAGTGGCAAAGCTGTTTTACCACGTCATCCTGGTTTGAAGGGTCAAAGGAACCGATGTAGCCGTAATCAGAGTACCTCTTTATTGTCGAGGTGCTGCCGAAATTATAGTAATACGGCGATTTCTCGTTGAGCATCCGCTCTAACTCGCCGGAACTTGTCTGGTTATCACCATTTTTATCGGCGTAGAGCAGTAGATCTTGCTGACTGTCAGTATTTGCCGGGACTAGAAAATCAAGGATCATGTCGGATACGGCCACGCCGCTGTAATTAACCGCCTGATTATAATTGGTGTAGCCGGGCATATCGAAGAGATGCAGATTAAAAGTATCGCCAGCCGCGGCAACGCCTAAATCAACGCGCACCGTCTGGCCGGATTTAAATACGCCCTGCTCCTGCTGTTTTACCCCGTCGATGTAAAAAGTTATCGTGTCGCCGTCAAGGGAGCCTTCATTTTCCGCCGTTGAGAGAAGGTCGCTTAGGCAGGTGAAAAAACCGTAACGGCCGGCCGTAGTCACCGTGTAGGTGCCGATAAGCACCCCGTTTGAATCTACCGCGGTTATAACCATTCCCGGATGGAGATTGCCGGCGGACTCTTCCACGCCGTAAAAATCACAGGCTAAAGCAGGTAAGAAATGTTGCGGCTGAGCGAAAACAGGGGTAATTATAAATAAGGCGGGCACAAAATATGCGATTATCCTTATTACCCTCATGACAACAGGAAGGCTCCTTTTCTCATAACTCCTGAAAAATATACCGCACTTTCGCCGGGAAATTGAAATATTTCCTGGCTGAAAGCCAAAATACGAATTGTCACGAAAAACAATCGCGTAAAAGAATATTTTTCAGAACCACGGTTTGAGGGTTTTCTTTGATAGGATAATCTACGGAAGCTTGTATTAAAATATACCATGGGTTTTTATCTTTTTCAAGTTTTTTTCAAAACTTTTTTCCACCCCTAGAATCCCTACCGGCTAACCCTGTATTTTTTATACTCTAGTAATCTAATCCTGTATTGTGTGTCCTGTTTTCGTCTTTCATTTCCTAAACTATACGCTATCCGCTAAACGCTATACGCTATTTATAACACTCAACAGCTCCTCAACCATCACCGGTTTAGCGAGAAAACCTACCGCGCCAAGATCTCTTGCTTCGTCTTGAGAAGAAATATCACCTGTGCCGCTCACAAAATATACTAACGCCGCGGGATCAATTTCCTTTATTTTTTTGATAACGACTGTACCGGCTAAATCTGGCATATTTATGTCAAGGAACACACAGTCGGGTAGGTTCTGCTTATACACATCTATAGCTTCCCTGCCGGATTTGGCGGCATAAACCTTAACACCCTGGCGTTCTATAAGATGACAAAGATGCCACCTGATAAAATCGTCGTCATCGACTATTAAAATAGTTTTATTATGCATACCTCCTCCTTTTAATTATTACCCATATCAAAAGTTTTAAAATCCTGCGAACTCATCATTTCTTCACTAATGTTATTTTTAGTAAATCAAAATGCAAAATGCAAAAATCAAAATGACAAACCAAAATGTAAAATTCTTGATGCTCGATCCTCGCTGTTAGATGCTCGTTTTATATTATTTATTTTCGAGGATCTAGAATCGAGGATCTAGGATCCAGGATCTTTGCATTTTGACCTTTGATTTTTTATTTCATCCATTGACCTTCATAATTAAACCAATAAATCATAAACTTAACCTATATCCTAATTGACCGGTTCTGGTTTATATTAAAATTGGGCAGTCTTGGCCCCTCCTTCCGTGGCTCCAACCGTAAACTTACCAACAAACTTGGTAAATTCTTTCCAAGACTGCCCAAATCTTTTATGACTCGAGATTTTAAACTCGTCATGACTTTTTTCGTTATTTTCACATTATTTCTAGCCATATACGTCATAGCATGTGTTTTTAATAGTATGTCGTGTCGTCTAGATAATGTATAACATATTAATACGACATTTGTCAAGTGTTTTAAAAATATTTATGTCGTATTTGTATCAAATAACCATATTTATAACTATTTGATAGATAACATCTTATAATCTATGTCACCAAGCATAATAATCATCACGACATATTGATGTAAAATAATTGATAAAAAAGTCGCCTTTATGCTTGACAAGGAGTCCTTTTTAATGTAAATTTATCTTGGAAACTATTTACCCAATAAATTGAATATGAAACTATACGAAAAAATTAGGAAGATACGGGAAGAAAAAGGGCTTAAATTAGTCGATTTACACAACCGGATAAAATCGATTTTCGCCGATAAAAGTTTAACCTACCGCACATTGCAAAGAATTCAAGCCGGACATACCGAGGCGCAGGGTTTCTCCCTCTACCAGATATGTATGGGATTGGGGATAACTTTAAAAGAGTTAAAGGAAGGGACTGACGAGGAAAAGTTTTCTCTGGCTGAGCACATCAAGAAAAATAAATCGAAAGGCAGGTATATCTATAATAATAAGGCTTACGCCGAAATATTAACCGGTTCCGATATCCCCTTTCTTGCTTTGGAATTAATCCTGCAGGCGGGAGGAAGAACACGCGTGGAAAAAGACCCGGCCGGTGAGATAAACTATAAAAAGTGGATTCGTGCTTTAATGGGAGAAATAACTTGCAGTATTAACGGCGTAAGCTATATATTAAGGAAAGGCGATTCAATAACGATTAACAGCCAAATAGAACACTCTTTAGCCAATAATTCAAGCCGTAAAGCCCGCTGTATCATAATTCAAAACCCGCGCCACATATAGATTAAAGAACAATACCTATACTGCCACTAGTTAACAAATCACCCATTTTAAGTTAGAATAGACTCCTAAGGAAAGAAGGCTATTCTCATGAAAAAACGCAAATGGACAAGCCAGGAAAAAATGCGTATCGTGCTCGAAGGCTTAAGCGGTCAAATCGAAATCACTAAGCTATGCGCCAAATACCAGATAGCCAACACCCAGTATTATCAATGGCGTGACCAACTCTTGAAATTCGGCCATCAAGTCTTCGAAACAAAGAATATCACTAAGAAAGAACAACATCTTGAAATGGAAAACCAAAAACTCAAGAAAATCATCAGTGATTTAACCGTTGAGTTTAAAAAAAGCGAATACGAACTATGAGCCGACGGCGTTCACAAGCAAATGTTCAGCGAGATTCACATTTATTATCCATGATCAAACCGATTAAGGCCGATCATCCCCTCTGGGGGTACCGCCGAATCTGGTCGTATCTTAAATACCGTCAGGAATACCCGGTAGGCATTAACCGTGTGCACCGCCTCATAAAAGAAAACGGTATGCTGGTTACTGCACAAGTTAGGCTCCGTGCCAAGCGCGGCCCCATAAAACCTAAACCCATAGCCAACCGGCCAAACCAATTCTGGGGCATAGATATGACCAAAATCCGTATGAGTA
>JBDRDG010000168.1:0-5557 GCA_043821045.1 Candidatus Omnitrophota bacterium
AGAGGCTGTTCCGATAATTCCCACCCGTTTAGTTTTGGAGACAGAAACCGCTTTTTCAACACCGGAATCAATAACTCCCAGTATAGGAACCGTAAAAATACTCTTAAGATACTCGAGGGCTAAGCTGGAAGAAGTATTGCAAGCCACAACAACCAGCTTTACCTTATTTCTTAACAGAAAAAGGATATTTTCCGTGCTGAAACGCACAATCGTTTGTTTGGACTTACCGCCATAAGGAACGTGGGCCGTATCACCAAAGTAGATTATATCCTCCTCAGGCAATATCTTTTCAATCTCACGGAAAACAGTCAGGCCGCCTAAACCGGAATCAAATATACCAACGGGATAATTATTTTTCATCAATCTAACCCCTTCCGCCTAATACAACCATGATTATCTCACAATCCGCCGAGAAGCTTAACATAACGCCGATTTAACAAATCCACGCTTAAAGCAATGCCCTGCGCGATCTGCTGCTGATAATAGGCTTTGCGCAGGAGGTTTTCTTCATAAACATTAGTAATATAACCCACCTCAACAAGGACACTTGGAACACAAGCATATTTTAAGACATAAAAAGGAGCGCCTCTAAGTGCCCTTACGTAGAAACCCATTCGTTTAAAAGTCGAAATGATAATATTGGCAAAATCTAAAGATACCGTGTCGTTCTCCGTGCAGATTAAATCCCAAATAATTCTCTTCGTATTCTGGGAAAACTCCCTCTCATCAACATTTAACGACGCGTTCTCCGACATGACTACAGCTTTTGATTCACTGTCAAAATACTTCTCGGAAAGATAATAGACTTCGAATCCTTTTATCTTTGACGAACGGTTAGCGTTAACATGAATACTGACAAAAAGATCGGCCTCTTTTTCCTGGGCAAACCGCACCCGCTGCGCAAGTGTAAGGTAAATATCGTCATCCCGGGTAAGGAATACTTTAAATCCTTTCTCCGTCAGCTCCTCTTTTAAATATTTCGCGATAAGTAAATTGACCGTTTTCTCCTTTAATCCTCTTTTCGATACAGCGCCGGGATCTTTACCGCCATGGCCGGGATCAAGGACGATCGTCCTTACCGATATCGGCGATTCCCGTCTGATTTCTTTTGGTTTCTCTAAGACAAAATTAATCAATTCGGCCGGTACAAAAATTATGCCGCCGGAATAAAAAGGAGCCTTTTTAACGGCAAAAATCCTGCCGTTACAATATACCAATTGAGAGCCTAAAAGCACCTTTATATCTAAATCCGGCGCCGATAAAGTTACCATATCATCTATAGTATCATAGTCATACTTTAGGTTATACTGCTTACAAAATTTGTTTAACTCTATGACCGCCTGTTTATCGTAGACAGCTGCTTTAGAAGGATATTTTGACGGGCGACTAGCGCAGCCAGGGATCAAAATAACAGCGATTAGAAATATTAATGTTTTTTTCATAATTTTAATATGGCCCGGGCAATCTGAAAATAAAGCAGTATTCCGACCACATCAACTATTGTCGCGATCATAGGGCCGCTCATCAACGCCGGATCCAACTTAAGTTTACGGAAGATTATCGGCAAACCCGCCCCGACGGTCGTAGCCAATACAATAGTCAATCCCATTGAAATACCTACCGCTACGCTCAAAAGCCAGTCTTTCTGGATAAAAGAAACAATTAGTCCTCCCACTAAGGCTAAAGTAACACCTATGAACAGGCCGATAAATGATTCCCGGAAAATAACCCGGAAAAAATCTTTCACTCTAATATCACCCGTCGCCATGCTTCTTATTACGAGAGTAGCCGATTGGGTACCGGTATTACCGCCCATAGCGATTAAAACCGGGATAAAAAAGGTCAATGCCGCCAGTCGCCGGATTGTATCGTGGTGATTCTGCATAACAATTGCCGATACGGATTCAAAAACTACCAAAACAATAAGCCAGAAACTGCGTTTCCATATAAGGCTAAAAATATTGGCTTCCATATAAGGCTTATCCACCGGTAAAACGGCGGCAATCTTCTCAAAATCTTCTGTCGCTTCATCTTCCAAAACATCAACAAAATCATCAAATGTAACTATACCCAAGAGCTTTTCATTATTATCGACAACGGGAAGGGTAATCAAATCGTATTTTTTAAAGATATTAGCGGCTACTTCTTTATCGGTGAATACGTTAACTTTAATAACTTCTTTCTCATAAATTATATCTTTTATCACCGACTCCGGCTTAGCCAGAACGATTTTTTTTAAAGAGACTACTCCTTTCAGACGTTTTTCACGGTCTAAAACATAACAGTGATAAATAGTCTCCTGCTTGAAACCGACTGCGCGTATATGATCTAAAGCTGCCACTATGGTCATATCTTCATAAAGTTGAACGAAATCAGGCGTAATAAGTCTGCCCACGGAATCCTCCGGGTAATTGAGAATCTCTAAAGCAACCTTACGTTCTTCGGGAGAAAGAAAATTAATACAGCGTTTTACAAGCTCGGCCGGCATCTCTTCAAAAAGTTCGGTCCGGTCATCAAACGACATCTCGTTCAATATGTTTCTTATCTCGCTGCTGCTTAAAGACTTAAGCATATTCTCTTCCTCTTCAACCGAAAGGTATTCAAAGACATCGACTGCTTTATCGGAAGGGATCATGCGGAAAATAAAAAGACGCCAGGAAGAGTTGTTAATATTTGAAATTAAAGAGGCGATATCTTCCGGATGTTCCGGGATACTGTTCTTTAAGTCGACGAAGCGCTTATTTTGGATAAATTCTTCTACTTTTGCGATGAGATTAGTGTCTAACATAACAATTAGTTTAGGGTAATAAAGTTGGCGTGTCAATTGATTTATTAGCTTGAATAAATACGGAGGTAATAGGTTAGGGAATTAACAAGAAAAAAAGATTAGTTGTCGGAAGATGATTTAACTTCCGTTTTATTGCCGCAATTATGGCATGTAATGAAGGCGCCCATAAACAACGGTGAAACCTGAAGCATTTCTCCGCAGGAACAAGAAAAACTTTCCCAGCCTGTTCCTTTCCTAATATATTGATTCGGGGAATGTTTATCCTTGTGGTTAACCTTATCTTTTGACTTTAAAGCGGTTAAGCCGCCTAAAACAGCGGAAAACTCTTTCAGTTCTCTGCCGGGGACGTTATGCTCTTTACTGCAGCGCGGACAAACAATACGCGGTTTTCTATAATCTGGCGGAACTTTTATTCTCAACCCGCAAGCGCACAAAAGAAAGGCGTAATTATTTACGACACGCATTAAATCACCGACTTCTCTAACTTGTTGCTTCTTGCTCTGCTGCTTTTGTTCTTGTGTCGGTTTCCTTATGGAAATGCTCTGGGAATCCCTTAAAGCGGAAGGCGGCATAACTGCCGTTAGATTATTGTTTACCTTTAGCAAAGATTTATGATAATCAAGGTAATTAACGCCGCCAGCCATATTCCTTAAGATTTTGACGCGCTCATCTGTTGGCGGGTGTGTACTGAAAAGGTTGACTCCCCTGCTATTATTACTCTGTAAAGGATTAACTATATACATAGGAGCGGTAACTTTATTGCCAGCGGCAAATTTATAATTAGTCGAAGAAATCTTCTCAAGCGCCGAAGCTAACCCTTCGGGGTATCTCGATAATCTTACGGCGGACGCGTCAGCAAGATACTCTCTTTTTCTGGATAAAGAAAAATAGAATATCTGCGCTAATAGAGGAGCTAATATAGCGAGTACAATAGCAATAATAAAAATAAATATTTGCGCCTGCCCGCCGCCTTTAGAATTACTGCGGTATCTTCGCGAAGACCCGCCGTACCACAGGCTTCGCAGGAAAATCTCTGAAAGCATTACTATGCTTCCCAACATAACACCGGCAAATGTAACATATAACACATCGCGGTTAAGTATATGCGACATCTCGTGGGCGATAACACCCTGCAGTTCGTCTCTATTTAACTGCGACAACAACCCGGCAGTTACGGCAATTGAACTGCCTTCTGGAGTTTTACCCGTAGCGAACGCGTTAGGGGCGGGATCATCGATAATATATATTTTAGGCATTTTGGGAAGGTTGGCCGCTATCTTCATCTCTTCAACCACGTTAAACAGGCGCGGGTGGATGGAATGGGCAACTTCTTTCGCCCGGCTTGACCAAAGAAGTATTGAATCGCCGGATGAGTAACTCACCAACGATAGAACAAACCACATTATGCCAGCGATTACTATTCCAACAGCAGCGTAATCGGGACCAAACCAGACCATACCAATAACATATCCCAAAATAAGCAAAAAAAGGCCCATTCCGATAAAAATTATCCACGACTTTCTTTTATTAGCCTCAATTAGCTCCCACATGACCTGATGATATTACTACCCTGATTTAAATAACCAATAACCAAGTTACAAGTTACAAGATACAGAAAAATTTCAATCACCAATAACCAATCCCCAAACAGTGCCTATTCCTAAATCTTCTTATTTTGGTTATTGGGATTTGGTCATTGATTATTTTTTGGTTATTGTTTCTTGTATCTTGGTTATTATAAAACTATACTCTAAATAATTATAAATACCTTTAATTACTATGAGAAACTTACCTTCGGTGCTTGTTTCTCTTCTTCCTTTTCTATCTCAAAAAACTCCTCTGTCTTAAAATTAAACATGCCGGCAACTATGTTGGAAGGGAACATCTGTATCGTATTATTGAAAAAAAGTGCCTGATCGTTATACCCCTGCCTGGCAAAAGCTATCTTGTTTTCCGTAGAAGTCAACTCTTCCTGCAAAGCCAGAAAGTTCTGGTTAGCTTTAAGGTCAGGGTAGTTCTCGACCACCAGAAAAAATTTACTTATCGCGCTACTTAAGGTGGACTCCGCTTTCGACTTCGCGCCGGCGCCGCTTGTCCCCATGGCATCACTGCGCGCTTTTGTGATATTTTCCAGAGTTTGGCGTTCATGAGACATATACCCTTTAGCTGTTTCCACCAAGTTCGGTATAAGGTCATAACGCCGCTTTAACTGAACGTCTATCTGCGCCCATGCGTTCTTAACGCGGTTTCTTAAGACTATAAGATTATTGTACATTACCACGCCGCCGCCTACGGCAAAACCAATAATTACGATTGCCGCTAACCCTCCCATTTTAACCTCCTTTTTCTACATCATTGCCTTTAAACTTAAACATATCCGATAACATTGATATCACTTTGCCCTGCTTATCAATCGCGCCGGCATCAATTATTTGATAAAGTTCGCCGCGGTCAAACCAAATACCGTGGTTATTAGAACATTTATCGATAATAAGCAAATCCTCTCTCCCACAACTGATCTTCTGCATTTTCTTCTTACATATAGGACAGTTTATTTTCTTCTCCGGGGACTTAAGGTCTGCCTTGAAAGAATTTAATATCTCTTCTTTTTCTTTTGAATCGCCAAGCAAAATTTCAAGTTCACCGCCATCAAGCCAAATTCCCTGACAACCCAAACAATGGTCTATTTCCACCTCATCAAGCTCTAAAACAATCATAGGTTCTCGACAAACAGGACAATCCATTATCCTAACTCCTTTAATATTAGCG
>JBDRDG010000169.1:0-6091 GCA_043821045.1 Candidatus Omnitrophota bacterium
TTCTTAATATCGCTAACCACTCTTTTTGATACGCGCCGGATAACTCTATCTTCCCACTTCTTTATGATCTGGCCGCCGATTTTATCTCTTTCCACGATCACGGCTTTACCCTTTAATGTAAAACCGATGAATTGATCTTCATCTATAGCCGTAATACTTATCGTCGGGTTCCTCTTAAGATTATTAAAAGTATTGCGCCGATAAAGGTCTATAAGATAAACTCTGCCTTCTTTCTCAATGCCAACAACACCTTTTGCCGAACAGTGAATCGTTCCTGTATCATCCAAAGTAGAAACAATAACAAACCCCTGCCTCTCGAACAGATAAATTACGCTTTCGGATAACTCCCGCATATTATTTAAGCATCGAATTTGTGAGTAGATAAATACTTAAAAGCCGAAAGGCTCGCTTTCGCCCCTTCGCCGCAAGCGATTATAATCTGTTTTTCCGGAACGTTTGTAACGTCGCCGGCAGCGAATATGCCATCCGCGTTTGTCCTGTTATAACAATCAACGACTACTTCGCCTAACTGATTGCGTTCAAGCAGCGAGGCGAATTCCGAATTAGGCATCAATCCAATCTCAACAAAAACCCCCTCGACAGCCAGCCTGTATACTTTCCCCTCTTTTCCCACATCTATAGCGTTTACGAAAGAAACGCCGTGGATTTTCTTTACCGCCGAATTATTCCAAATCTCGACACCGACGGCTTCGTTTAACTTCTCAATCATCACCGCATCGCCGGTAAGCTTTTGTGCGTTATTTACGATGTAAACCTTCGGCGATATCTTAACCATCTGTAACGCGGCGTCTAATGCGGAATTGCCGCCGCCGATTACAGCTACAGTTTTATCTCTAAATATCGGCCCGTCACAGGTAGCGCAGTAGGTAACACCTTTATTTTTAAACTCTTTTTCTCCGGCAACGTCTAATTCCCGCGAACGCTTGCCGGTTGAAACAATCAAAGTTCTTGAAATATACTGGCCTTTATCAGTAACGGTTTTAATCAAATTCTCCTCTTTAACAATTTCCTTTACAGACTCCGGCATATTCACCTTTATGGCAAAGGAATCCATGTGTTCCTGAAACTTTAAAGCTAATTCCGGCCCGCTGATGAACTGATATCCCGTATAGTTTTCGATATCGCCACTCCAGGCAGCCTGTCCGCTGACATCCATGGTAACCACGAGAAAATCAATTTTCTTACGCGCGGCATAAACAGCGGCGGTTATTCCCGCCGGCACCGCCCCGATGATTATTAAATCATACACCCTCATATCCAATAATTAAAAATTATCCAATGAAAAATGCAAAATGCTGATAAATATTCTAATTTTAAATTTTACATTTTTAATTGTGCGCGATTAGCGCATTTATGCGGTTCTTATCAAACCCGACGATGACTTCGCCGTTTATGACGATTACCGGCACTCCCATCTGGCCGGATATCTTAACCATCTCATCAGCGGCTGTCTTATCACGCGACACATCGTAATCGGTGTAGGACACTCCTTTTGACGAAAGATACTCTTTTGCCATATGGCAGTAAGGACACGTCGGCGTAGAATATACTTTTATATCCATAATCCCCTCCTATTTACTGTGTAATGTTTGATGCAAGAGATATACTATCCCTTAAGTTCAAATCATTAACTATACGCTACACGCTATCCGCTATACGCTAGCTTATACGATTTGTCTTTTTAACTCTACGAGTTTTACAAGATGTTTTCTCTCCTCAGCAATAACTTTATCTAAAACAGCCTGGTTTACCGTAAGAACGTACTCACGCAAAGCGGAATAAGTGATAATTGAAGTTTTTTCTATATTTATGCCGAAATCAACCGCGGCCAAATCCGTGATGAAGCCCTCTTTTGTTTTCTTTTCAATTAAATCCTGGGTAAAAACATATTCGGACGCGATCGCTCTTAGATAAGCGTCATACTCGCCGGGGTTAAACTCATCAACGATATAGTCGCCTATAGTATCAAGCATACCTTCAAACACCTTGCAATGAGCCTCTTCTTGTTCCTTAAGGTGCTTCCACATTGACCCAACCTTAGAGTCTTTTGCCTTACCTTCAAGGCTTTCGTATAATTTTTTGCCGTTCTTCTCGACGTTAATCGCGACTTTTAATATTTCCTGAGGATTAAAAATATTCTCCATCAAACCTCCTTTAAATTATGCGAAGTCAGCCCTTAGTAATTTTCAGCCAGAAGTTCATAGTAACTCTTTGGATGTTTACAGGCCGGACATACTTGAGGCGGTTCTTTACCTTCGTGGATATATCCGCAGTTAAGACAACGCCATTTCACTACAGTGTCTTTTTTGAAAACCTTGCCATCTTCAATGTTTTTAAGAAGTTTTCGATACCTTTCTTCATGAGCTTTTTCAACTTCGGCAATTTCACGAAACGTCTCGGCTATTTCCGGGAACCCCTCTTCTAGAGCCGTCTTGACAAACGACGGGTACATATCGCCCCACTCATATTTTTCACCGTCAGCCGCCGCTTTAAGATTTTCAATCGTACTGCCAATACCTTTTAAGTATTTAAATTCAACCTTCGCGTGCTCCTTTTCATTCTCGGCTGTCTCCTCAAAAATCCTGGCGATCTGCTCGTAGCCTTCTTTCCTAGCCACCTTGGCAAAATAAGTGTACTTATTCCTTGCCTGAGACTCGCCGGCAAACGCCGCCATTAAATTCTTTTCTGTCCGCGTCCCTTTTAATTCTGCCATACCAAACACCTCCTCACTTAAAAAGTAACTATTAAGGGTTATTCCTTATTTTTAAGTAACACTGAGTAAACACTTGCGAAGTGTCTTTGTAACAAAATATAAATAAAACCGTGTGAAATTATATTTTTTAGTGATACTGAGGCAACCCTGCCGAAGTATCTTAACTAAAAATTAACTTATACTTGCCCTTCGTCGCTTATCTCCTCAGGGTAAATTCGACTGCAATTTTTTACGCGCTTTCGCTTTAAAAAATTAAGTCTCATTTATTTTTAAGTAACACTGAGTAAACATTTGCGAAGTGTCTTTGTCACTTACACCTCCCCTATTGATTGTTTAACTTTCTCTTTTAAATCGTTCAACATCTGTTTATCCGGCACATATTCAACTTTTACCGGATCAAGCGTTGTAAACCCGCAAGATGCCAGGACATCCCCTATCTCTTTGATACTCTGCCCGCCCCAGCCGTACGATCCAAAACTTAACCCCACTCTCTTGGTGGGCGCAAGCCCTTTCATGTAAGTCAAAAAAGCTGACACCGTAGGCAGCAGGCCGTTATTTAACGTCGGCGAACCGACACATACATACTTTGCCGTTAAAACTTCGGTCATAACATCGGAGATATGGTTCGTCTGAAGGCTCATAAGTTTAACCGGCACATTTTTATCTAAAAAAGCTTCGCTGATCGCTTTAGCAATCTTCTCCGTAGATTTCCACATCGTATCGTAAACGACTACCGCCTTAGGCTCCGTTACATTATCAGCCCACTTTTTATAACAATCGACTATTTCTCCTAAATATCTGCGCCAGATAAGGCCGTGGCTCGACGCGATCATATCGATATCTAAACTTGATACCGCGTCAAGCGCCTTTTTGACCTGCGTCCCGTAAGGCAAAACTATGTTAGCGTAATACTTCGCCGCCTCTTGTTTAATAATATCTATAGGAACTTGATCGTCAAAGCGTTCCGATGTGGCGATATGCTGGCCGAAAGCGTCGTTAGGTAAAAGAAGTTTTTCTTCCGGAATACAAGTCGCCATGGAGTCCGGCCAGTGAACCATTTGGGTAAGGACAAATTGAAGGTTCCGTCTGCCAATATTAATAGAATTTCCCGTAGCGACTACGCTTAAATTCCAATCGGCGCCGTAATGTTTCTTAAGGCCTTTTTCACCGTTGGGAGAAGTAATAACTTTTGCTTTCTTGGCAATGCTTATTATCTGGGGCAAACTCCCGGAATGATCCATCTCCACGTGATTAGACACAACATAATCAATCTTTTCCGGATCAACCACGCTCCTTATTCTTTCCAACATTTCATCGAAAAAATAATTCTTAACCGTATCAACGAGAACAACTTTCTCGTCAACTATAAGATAAGCGTTGTAAGTGCTTCCCCTCTGGGTAAGGTAACCGTGAAAACTTCTTAAATCCCAGTCAACCGCGCCTACCCAGTATATCCCTTTCTTAATTTCAACCGCCCGCATATATATCTCCTTAATTTAATCAAGCGGCTCAAACTGATCTTTACCCACGCCGCATTCGGGACAAATCCAATCTTCCGGTAAATCTCTAAAAGCGACATTATCATTTTCCGCCGGGTCATAGATATAACCGCAAACCTTGCATTTATATTTCATAAAACACCTCCTCACTAAAAAAGTATTTATATAGGGTTATTCCAAGGCCATAGCGCTTACGCGCTTCCTATGCAAATGCCTATACATTTATATGTCAATTTATCTCACAGGCTCATTTGCTATTTGAGTACACCCTCAGGGTGTATGGCCTTTCATAGGGACTTCCTTCGACTTCGCTCAGGATGGTTTACTTAACTCAATTTTGTGTGTCTATCACATTAAATATTGTTATCGCTTACCATTAATGGTGAGCGAGTACTGCGAGTCGAACCACTCTCCCCTCTGACGCTCAATTCGAAGTATTTCAAAGTAAAAAAGCTTCTTTCGCTGTCACCCCTGTAGATTTTCTTAGAAGTTTTAAAGTGTATTATAACCTATATTGTTGCTTAGACTATATCCAATAAATAAATGGAAATTTTCCTTTTTTAATAGAGGCATATCTCGTTTCTAAAAGAGACCATAACGCTTGCGCGCTTACTCTTATTTTTTAGTGACACTAAAGCAAACATTTGCGAAGTGCCTAAATAAACTCTAAACACATTAACTGGCGTATAGCGTTTAGCGATTGACACATAGGAAATACAGGATAATCTTTTATTCATATCTGCAATCTAATATCTCCAATCTGCAATCTAATATTAACTATACGCTACACGCTATACGCTGGACGCTAATTATTCTATACGCTATCCGCTAGCTTTTAATAGCCGATAAAATTCTCCGTTTTAACCATTTCTTTAATACAGCCGATCTCAACGCAAATACGCTGCATTGCCGCGACCATCACCGGCGGGCCAAATATAAAGAAAATACGCCTTTTATAATCTACTACATGAACGAGAACGTTATCTCTGTCAATCTTGCCAAAAAGACAATCTTTATTTTTCGGCTCACAGGAAGTAACTATATAATTTACTTTAATCTCTTGATTCCTCTTGCTTAAAGCGTCTAACTCACTTTTAAAGGCTGTCTCCTCTTCGCTGCGGTTAGAATACAATAAGACGACATCGCTAGGAAGCTGTTTATCTACGATGTGTTCCAATATAGAAATCACCGGTGTTATACCTATACCGCCAATTAAAAAGGCGATTTTACTATAGTCCTCCTTAAACACACAGCTTCCCATAGGCCCTTTTACTAAAACCAAATCTCCTTCTTTCAATTCGACAAGGCGCTGTGAAAACTGGCTGTCAGACAACCTCTTTGTTACTTCAATATAATCTTTAGAGGGAGCGCAGGAAAAAGAAAGGTACTTATTCAACGACTGGTTGCTCTTATTCTCCTGGTCAAAAATCAGCTGTAAGAACTGGCCCGGCAGGAAATCTATCCGCTCCTCTGGTTTAAAACGCAGGCTCAATACCGTTTGCGTCCTTTTTATTTTCTCGATTAATACTGCCGCAACTTCTTTCATGTTATTATTTAATCAAGTAACAGGAAAAGCCCCTTCGCCGAAGTCATTCGATAAACTCATGATGATTCGAATGATCCTTAGTATTCTCGAAGGACTCAGAATATAACAGACTACTCCCGAATTTCATAAGGAATTCGGGAAAGTCACAATTACATATTCCAGCTTCCCTTTTCTTTAGCCGTCATCTTCGGCCCGCAGCACTTCTTTTTCAAGCTTATTTTCTTATCCCCCTTACAGATAACACATACTAGTGATTTCCTCTTCTTAGTTTTTCTTTCCACTATACTTGCCTCCTTTTAACAACCCGGCATG
>JBDRDG010000170.1:0-3201 GCA_043821045.1 Candidatus Omnitrophota bacterium
TGTAATGTGTTATGTTTTATGTGTAATGTAAATTCTTAAATGAAACATTACACATTTAACATTACACAGCGGATTTGCCGGGCGCACGCCTTTTTATTGTGTAATGTTTAATATGTTATGGGTAATGAGAGATATTTTACATAAAACATTACACTTAACACATTACACAATAAAGATTTTCCGCGTTTCTCCGCGTCTAGTTCCGCGTAAATCCGCTTCTATTATTAAAGTGTTTGAACATTGACTTCCCCCCATTTTTATGATATCGTAAATGTCTTTATGAACAAGAAACCTACAATCGGTATACTTGGTTTAGGTAATATGGGGAGAGCTTTAGCCGAGACACTTTCGGCTAAAACTCATTGGCGAATCGCCGCTTTTGACGAAATATCCGCCAAACTGAAAAAGACTAAAAACCTGACAGTTACAAAAAATTGCCGTGAGCTGATAACTAAATCGGACATCTTAATCATCGCGATAAAACCGCAGGATATAAGTGAGTTTATTACTACTAATAGAACTGAACTATTAAAAAAGAAACCTCTGATTATATCAATCGCCGCCGGCGTGCCGATAAAATTCTTTGAATCACAACTTGGCAATATACGCGTTATACGGACAATGCCCAATTTAGCCGCGAAAATAAACGAATCAATGACTTTTATCACCAAAGGAAAATTCGCCAAGGCCGACGATGTAAAAATCGCCGAAGCGCTATTTAAAACCTGCGGCAAAACCGCCGCAGTTAAAGAGAGTTTACTCAATAAAGTAACGGCGATTTCCGGCAGCGGGCCGGGATATGTTTACTATTTAATGGATTGCCTCTATAAAGCAGCTGGCGAGCTGGGATTTAAAAAAGCCGCCGCCTACGCTATGGTCTTACAGACGTTTCTTGGCGCGGTGAAACTCGCGAAGTTAAGCGGGAAAGATTTTAAAACCATTGAAGCGGAAGTTACATCAAAGAAAGGAATAACTGAAGCGGCACTAAAAGTATTTAAGAAAAGTCAAGTTGATAAAATAATTCTGGAAGGGGTGCAAAAGGGAGTTAAACGCGCCGAAGAATTATCATTAAAAAATAGCGCATAGCGTGTAGCCTGCCTCGCCGTCAAGGCAGGCGTATAGCGGATAGCATGAAAACAATTTAAAGTGTAAAAGGTAGAATTCAAAATTATTGCTCAATAATTCAGATCTTTTTAATTTTGCATTGGATATTTTTAATTTGTTTATTTGTATACGCTATACGCTAATAAGGGGGGATATATGGGTAAAATCGGTATTATCGGAGGAAGCGGCCTTTACGATATCGAAGGCTTAGAAAACCGCCAGTGGCTTGACGTTAAAACTCCTTACGGCGCGCCGTCGGATAAATTTCTTCTAGCTAAACTGGGCGAACGAGAAGTGGTCTTTCTTCCCCGCCACGCCCGCGGCCATAAAATAAACCCGTCTCAAATCAACTACCGCGCCAATATCTGGGGGATGAAATCTTTGGATGTGACCCACATAATATCGGTAACCGCCTGCGGCTCGCTAAAAGAAGAGATACGGCCGCTTGACTTTATCATACCTCTTCAGTTCGTCGACCGCACTAACAAAGCGCGGATAAACACCTTCTTTGACGAGGGTATAGTAGTCCACGTAAGTTTCGCCCAGCCGGTATGTTCGGAACTAGCCTGTATTATGCACACTGCCGTAAAAAACATGGGCATCCGCGTCCACTACGGCGGAACCTATATAAACATGGAAGGGCCGCAGTTCTCAACTCTTGCTGAATCGAATCTTTACCGCGGCTGGAGCATGGACATAATTGGCATGACTAACGCGACAGAGGCAAAACTCGCGCGCGAGGCGGAAATATGTTACGCGACGTTAGCCTCGGCTACCGATTACGACTGCTGGCGCGAAACGGGAGAAAGCGTAACGGTGGAGATGATTCTCGATAATCTTACAAAAAACGTAGCCAACTCCAAATGGATTATAAGTAAAGTTATTCCCCATATACCTCAAGAACAAAAATGTTCCTGTAAAGACGCTTTACAATACGCGATTGTCACCAGTGCCGATTCGATACCGAAAGAGGTAAAAGAGAAATTAAAAATCATAATCGGCAAATACATTAAATAAATGCAAAATTAAAAATATCCAATTAAAAAATATAAACTCTTTATAAACTCTATTGAAATCACAATTTTGCATTTTTAATTGTAAGTAGTAAACATGGGTGTGTTAATCGTCGGTTCAATAGCTCTTGATACGATAAAGACGCCGTTTAGGAAAGAAAAGGAAATCTTAGGCGGTTCAGCAACGTATTCGTCAATAAGCGCAAGGTTTTTCAGCCCAGTGCATTTAGTCGCCGTGGTCGGCGAAGATTTTCCCAAAAAACATATTAATTTCCTGCGGAAAAAAGGGGTTGATTTAGAAGGATTACAAGTCGAGGAAGGCAAGACCTTCCGCTGGGAAGGCGAGTACGGATGGGATTTTTGTAATCCCCAGACAATCGCTACCGATTTAAACGTTTTTGGCGAATTTAATCCTTCTATCCCGAGAAAATACCAAAACACGCCGTTCGTCTTTTTAGCGAATATCGACCCGGCACTTCAAAAAAGCGTGCTTAACCAGGTAAAAAAGCCAAAATTAATAGCCTGCGATACGATGAATTATTGGATCGATAATAAACCTAAACAGCTTCTGCGCCTGTTAAAAGATATCGATATCCTGCTCGTTAACGAATCGGAAGCAAAGCAGTTAACCGGCAAGAATAACCTTATGCGGGCCGGTAAAAGCCTGCGACGCCTGGGTCCGAAAGTCGTCATGATCAAAAAAGGCGAGCACGGCGTACTTCTTTTTTCAGACAGCCACATTTTCGCCACGCCGGCATATCTTTTAGAGACAATTGTCGATCCCACGGGAGCCGGTGATACCTTTGCCGGAACGGTAATCGGATATCTTTCCCAATGCAAGAAACTTAATCAGCAGGCCATAAGGGAAGCTGTTGTCTACGGCAATATCATGGCAACCTTTACCGTGGAGGATTTCAGTGTGCGGCGGTTAAGCGCTGTTACGCCGGCCGATTTTAAACAGAGGATGAAAGAGTTCAGAAAGTTTACCGCGTTTTAATGAGACTTGCGTTTTTCAAGCGAAGCGCGGAAAAAAGCCTAGTCGAATTACTGCTCGGAGCCTGGTGAAATTATCGCAGAAAATTTC
>JBDRDG010000171.1:0-9053 GCA_043821045.1 Candidatus Omnitrophota bacterium
ATATGCTCAAGGATAAATACTTCCGATACTAGATGCGGCTCAACGACCACAATCTTACCTTTTTTCTTAAGGGTAATGTTATACATCTCAGCGATACTCTCTAATGCCTCCTCCAAAGAGACATTGGTAAAACTTGCCGTAACCGTTCCTTTAACCTTCTCATTAATTAAAAAGTTAAGTTTGTAATCGTGGGCGAGGACTCGAAAGAGATCGGATAAAGAGACATTCCTTAACTCTACCGAATACAACGACTCCTGGCCATCCAGACGCTTAATCTCCAGCAACGTCTTGGAAGATAAACTGCTGACAGCTTCATCCGTCTGGTTTCCCGCTGTATCTTTTTGTTTAAGATTTACAGACTCTTTGGCATTATCTTCCCCCGAAAACACACGCCAATGAGTACTAAACAAAAACAAGAAACTTATAAGCAATCTCCCTATAAACATGCGGCTTGACCGGTTAAGGATAAAATTGTTTATAATCGGTGCGGTTTTCTTCATTCTCCGGCAACAATCCCTTTCAATTTAACCGTATATGTTTTGCCTTGAGTATCTTTTAAAATAACATCCTCTTTATTTATCGCAACTACTTCTTTATGGTCAAGTATATCCTTTTCTTTTATCACCCGGCCGTCAATAATCGCGTAAGGATCCCGCGCGGCGTGTAAGATCGCCGAAAGATCAAGGTACTGAATAATCTCGTGTCCGCTCCCGGTAAAAATATTTTCTTCTTCCGCCGTAAGAAAGGGATTAAGTTTAAACAACATACCTACGGAATCTTTGTTATATATTTTGCCGGGTTCTTCTTTGCCGGAAACAGCTTCTTGCGGCTTATTGCCTAAAGGAGAAGGCGTTAATTGAACTAAACTACTATCTTTACTTTGACAACCGGCAAGAAAGACGAAAAGACAAACTGCCGGGGAAAATATAACCTTTTTCATAGAGTTCTTACTTATATGAGTTCTTACTTATATATTTTTGCTGCCATCCCACCTACCTATATTTTAGTTAGTTTAGCCGATATAGACAAGTCTTTTTTGCTGTTTTACGGTAAGCGCGGTTTTTATAAGGAAGGAAATTAATCGATGCTGGCGGGAAATATTCCTGAAATGATTTTAATAATACCCTTCTATCGGGGAGTGATTTTTGATCTTTTTATATTTTTCTTCAATTCCGATAAAGAATCAGAAGCGGCCTTCTCAAGAAGGCTATCGGCCAGGCAGGCAGCCAACATATTCTCAGCGATAACACCGGCCGCCTCAACCACACAGACATCGGAACGGACAACAGGCGCTTTTTCTCTTTTCTTGGTTAAAATATTTACTGAAGCAAGCGGCCGCTGTAAAGTTGGTATTGGTTTTACGGCAATTGTCGCCACTATAGGACTGCCGTTAGACATCCCGCCTTCTATGCCGCCGCTATGGTTGGTGCCTCGCCAGAAACCTTTGCTTTTAGAGAAGCAAATCGCATCATGCGAAAAAGAACCACTGGTTCTTGCGTAGTCAAAACCGGCGCCGATTTCCACAGCCTTAACGGAAGGGATACTCATAAGATAAGAAGCTATTTTAGAATCCAGTCGCCGGTCAAAATGCATAACACTTCCCAATCCGGCCGGGACCCCTTCGGCCCATACAGTGACAATTCCGCCCACGGTATCTTTTCTCTTTTTCGCCCTGTCTATTTCTTTTATCATCGCTTTCTCTTTCTTGCTGTCAATAGAGGCCAGCTTAGAAGCCAGCGTTTTCCTTATGATTTCATCAATATTCTTCGGCCAGACTTTTGAAACAACTCCTCCCACACCGGCGACAAAACTAACCACGCCTATATCAAAACAGCTGAGCAGCTGTTTACAGACAGCGCCTATACATATCCGGGCTACCGTCTCTCTTGCCGACGCCCTCTCTAAGATATTGCGTAAATCCGGGTCTTGGTATTTCAAATATCCGGCTAAATCAGCGTGGCCCGGCCGCGGCACGCGCAAGGTTTCTAAATTATCTTTCTCCTGAGTAAATATTTTGTGGTCTTTATTTTCTACGATCATGCAGATAGGGCTGCCCAAACTTATTTTGTTGCGTAAACCGGAAATAATTTTTACCGCATCGGACTCTATCTCCATGCGTTTGCCCCTTCCGTATCCCTGCATACGCCTTTTTAACTCTCTATTGATAAAAGAAGCTTCCACGCGAACACCTTTAGGAAATCCCTCAATTATGGCTGCCACAGCCTCTCCGTGCGACTCGCCGGCAGTTAAAAAACGCATCTTTCATCCTCCTCACTGAAAAAACAGTTATTAAGGGTTATTCATTATTTTTCAGTGACACTGAGACAACCTTGCCGAAGTGTCTTTATAAACTCCAAACCCTTTTCAAATTAACTCTTACTCCCATATTTTGATGTTATCAAGAATATAATAACACATACGCTCCAAAATAAAAAAACCTAACGAGAATCTGGAATCAAGCATCAAAACTTCTTCTAAATCAATCCCAAGTACGCCAAAATATTCTTTCCCCATAAAAAAGAGACCAAAGCGGCGGCTGATAAATAAGGTAGATAAGGTATAAGATGGGTCTTCTTAAACAGCATAGCGTATATTGAATAGACAATGGCGATGAAAGGAGCGATAAAAAAAGTCAACACCGCCATCGGCCACCCCAAAAACACCCCTACCACTCCCATGAAATCAACGTCACCCAGGCCAAGGGCCTCTTTTTCCCCTTCAATAGAGTCCTTTTTACGTAAAGCAAGATATATGGCCAGAAATATATCGCCGGAAAACTTAAAGAAATAAGCGAACCCCAAACTGATAAATAAATCTTTAACCGCCTTAAAAACCGGCATGCGCCCGCTAAATCCTTGCGCCATTACCTCTGCGGTATCATAAAGACTAAACATAAGCCCGGCGACAATACCGATGAAACATAAATAGGCCGGGATAGCGTGATAATCGATATCAATAAACGAGACAACGATCAAGAGGGAAAAAAACACGGCGAATTTAAAAAAATCGGCGGTTAGGGAAAAATTGATGTATAAAAAAAGGAATAAACAGGCGGTAATAAATTCCACTGAGGGATAACGCAAAGATATCCCGCCTTTGCACTGGCGGCATTTTCCGCTCAAAATAAAATAGCTTAAAAGAGGAATGTTATCAAACCATTTAACCGCAGCCTTACATTTAGGGCAGAAAGAAGCCGGCCTTACGATAGACATATCTTTCGGCAGCCTGTGGATACAGACGTTAAGGAACGACCCTATACAACCGCCTAAGATAAATACTGCGATTTTTTCTATCATCGCATATTAAGTGCCCGTTGTAACTCCCCGCGCATAACTTCAAGGGGAGCGGCTGCCTCCGTCCATAATTCAAACGCCGCCGCTCCTTGATAAAGGAACATGCCTAATCCGCCGGCTGCCGCCACGCCTTTATCGGCGGCGTCTAAAAGAAGCCGCGTCTTTCGGTTATAGACAACATCGTAAACCGACAAATTGCCGTGGATTAAATCTTTATCGATAACTGAAGGGTCTTGCTCATCCATGCCTATGGGGGAGGCGTTAACTAACAACTGGCATTGAGATATGACTTCGGTAATCTGGCTATAGGAGATAAACTCCCACTTTCCATTCATCTGAGGGAAAGAAAAAAAGTGTTCCTGGGCCGAAGCAACTCCCTCCTTTCTATTATCATATATAAAAATCTTTTTTGTGTCCACATTTTTCCAGCTTAAAGCGGCAACGATAGCTCTGCCGGCCCCGCCGCAGCCGATAAGAAGCGCGCTCTTGTTTTTAAAGCTGTCTAATTTCAAGTCCTCATTCAATGCCCGTAAGAACCCTGCGGCATCAGTATTCCAATATCTTATTTCGCCGCCGGCGCGTTTTACCGTATTTACCGCTCCGGATAAACTGACATAATACATATCTTCTTGCGCAAGATTGGTCTGGCGGGGTAAAATTTTTTCCTCTAATATAGTTTTTGCACGCACTTTGTGAGGAATCGTAATATTAAAACCGGCGATGTCGCCGGCAAAAAAAGTTTCTTTATTAGTATCTTCGAGGGTAATATATCCCAGAAGAAACCCCTCCAAATCTTTCTCTTTTACTTCGAATAAACGATATTGGGCGTCAATGCCGCAATGTTTGAAAGCGGCATTATGCATTAATGCTGACAGGCTATGTTTAACGGGACAGCCGATTAAACCGTAGGTTTTGGTGGCGCTCATCAACAAATTATCTTATTCAAAGCGTCGATGTAGGCTTTGCTAGAGGCCTCTAAGATATCGGTACTGGCCCCTTTACCGGAAACACGTTTCTGGCCGGCCTTTATCTCCACACGGACCAAGCCCTGGGCATCTTTTCCTTTTGTAATCGCGTCTAACTTATATGTAAGAAGTCTTACCCTTTTCCCGATTACTTTATCGATAGCTTTATAACAGGCGTCTACCGGGCCGTCACCGCTGGAGTCGCTCTCATAGGTCTTTTGCTTATACCTGACAGTTGCGACAGCCTGGGGAGTAATTTTAGTGCCGGTAGTAACTTTTATAGCTACTAATTCCAAAAGCCTCTTCTTGAGGCGCGATTCTTCTTCGACCAAAGCGATCAAATCGTCGTCAAAAATCTCTTTTTTCTTGTCGGCCAACTCTTTGAACCGCCTAAAGACACCTTTAATTTTACTGTCCTCAAGGATAAATCCCAAATCTTTCAGCCGCTTTGCCAAAGCGTGCCGGCCGGAGTGCTTACCCAATACCAACTGGCTTTTCTCAATACCGACAGATTTAGGGTTCATAATTTCATAAGTGCTTCGTTTCTTCAAAATCGCGTCCTGGTGTATGCCGGATTCGTGACGAAAAGCGTTATCACCGACAATCGCCTTATTAGGAGGAACGACAAAACCGGTTAGTTTTGAAACCAAGCGAGAGGTACGATAAATCTCTTTTGTGTTTATAGAAGTATAGATACTCTTAAACACATCCTTACGCGTTTTTACCGCCATAACCAGCTCTTCCAAAGAAGCGTTACCGGCACGCTCGCCAATCCCGTTTATTGTGCAGTGAGCCTGGCGCGCGCCGGCAAGAACCGCCGAAAGGGAGTTAGCTGTCGCCATGCCTAAATCATTGTGGCAATGGATAGCGATAACCGCTTTATTTATATTAGGAACGTTATTGCGTATATCGCTGATTAAAGAAAAAATCTCATGGGGATAGGAATAGCCTACCGTGTCCGGAATATTTATCGTGCGCGCCCCGCAAGATATGGCCATTTCAATTATCCGAAAAAGAAACTCCCGTTCGCTGCGTGTGGCGTCTTCGGGAGAAAATTCTATGTCGCCGCATAGTTTACGGGCGAATACTGTCGCTTTCTTAGCTAAAGCGAGGATCTCATCCTCCGCTTTCTTGAATTTATATTGAAGATGAATCTTTGAGGTAGCGAGAAATATATGTATACGCGGGCATTTAGCTTTTCGCAAAGAGTTATAAGCGCACTCTATATCGTTCTTCAGACAGCGGGCCAGGCCGCAGACAACGCTTTTTTTTATCTTCTCAGCGATCAGGCTTACGGCTTTAAAATCATCGGGGCTGGCCACAGGGAAACCGGCTTCAATAATATCTACAGCGAGATTCTGAAGCTGATAAGCGACTTCCAACTTTTCTTCCGAAGTCAAAGACGCCCCCGGGGCCTGTTCACCGTCACGCAAAGTAGTGTCAAAAATAATCAGTTTTTCTTTATTGCCCATTTTCTCTCTCTGATGCCATGAGTTAAGTTCTGTCAAAAGTTTAATCACCAATAACCGAGAAACAAGATAGTCTCTTGTATCTTGGGTATTTCATTCCCTCCCCCCCTTCTTAATGAAATAACCCATTTAAGATCACTGCCTTATAGATAATTCTTTCATAAAACTTTTACCAGTATCATGGACTACTTTATCCACGCCATCATTTTTCTCAAAGCCCCGCCGACTTTCTCAATAAGATGTTCCTGTTCTTTATTACGTAAAGCGCAGAATACCGGCCGGTTCGCTTTTGATTCAAGGATCCATTCGCGGGAAAACTCGCCGGATTGAATTTCACCCAATATTTTTTTCATCTCCTTCTTGGTATCATCGGTAATAATCCGGCTGCCTCTTGTTAAATCGCCGTATTCGGCCGTATCGGAAATAACGTGGCGCATACCGCTAATACCTTTGGCATAAATCAAATCGGTTATTAATTTAACCTCGTGTAAACATTCAAAGTAAGCTACCTCCGGCTGGTATCCGGCTTCCACCAACGTTTCAAACCCTTTCTGAATCAGTTTGGTGAGACCGCCGCACAAAACAACCTGCTCACCGAATAAATCTGTCTCTGTCTCTTCGCGAAATGTTGTTTCAATCGCGCCGGCGCGCGTACCGCCGATCGCTTTAGCGTAAGCTAAAGCAATCTTTTTGGCTTGCTTTGTCGCGTCTTGATAGACAGCGATAAGACAGGGCACGCCTTTTTTATCTACATACATATCACGCACAAGCGTCCCCGGCCCTTTAGGAGCAACCATGTAAACGTCGATAAACGGCGGCGGTATAATCTGGTTAAAATGAATGTTAAATCCGTGGGAGAAACCTATGGCTTTACCCTTAGTTAAATTAGGCAGAATATCGTCATTATACACCTTAGGCTGAATTGTATCCTGGGTAAGAATATGAATAATATCGGCTTTTTTCGCCGCCGCCGAAGCGCTCAAAGGCTCAAAACCATCTTTTTTCGCCGCGGCGTAATTATCTGACCCGGCAAGTTCAGCGATAATAACTTTTATTTTAGAATCGCGTAAATTAAGAGCGTGGGCCCTTCCCTGAGCGCCATAACCGATGATTGCCACGACTTTTTTCTTTAACAAATCCAAATTAACTTCTTTATCATAGTAAATCTTCACCATGTTCCCCTCCTTCTACGAAAATTCCTATTGTCAAAAATATCTTTTTAAACTCTAAACACTAAATCCCCCGCCATGCGGGAGTTTAGGGTTTCGGATTTACTGTTTAGAATTTAGCGTTTGCTATTTACCGATTGCTATTTTGCCGGTACGCACGATCTCTTTTATATCTAACCCCTTCATCTCTTTGAGAATATCTTCTACGCTGTCGTGGGTGTCACAAATCTCGACGATGAAAAAAGTGTCTTTTTCTTCCGATATTTTCAGAGGAGAAGATTTACTTAATTTATCCAGGGCTGATCTTGCCCCTTCTTTTTTAAGCACCTTCAAGAGAACCAGCTCTCTATCGACATAATCGCGACGGGTAAAATCGACGACTGTAATAACATCGATAAGTTTATGCAGCTGCTTATTTATCTGTTCAAGAACGCGCTCATCTTCGGCATTAACAACAATCGTCATGCAGGAAACGGTCGGATCCTGAGTTTCACCCACAGCTAAAGAGTTTATGTTATATCCGCGGGCGCTAAATAAAGAGGCTATCCTCGCCAAAACACCGAATTTATTCTCCACTAAAACCTGAATAGTATGTTTCATATTAAACCGTTTATTTAAGCCATCCCCCCGATCATCCGGTTAATCGCTTCCCCGGCGGGAACCATGGGGAATACGTTTTCTTCCTCTTCAACCCATATATCTGCCATAACCGGCCCTTTATAAGAAAGGACTTCTTTAATCGCTTTTTTCAACTCGCTTACTTTAGTTACCTTCATACCTTTAATGCCGTAGCCCCGCGCCACTTTGACAAAGTCAGGGTTTTTTAAAACAGTACCGGAATAACGGCGGTTATAAAACAGCTCTTGCCACTGCCGCACCATACCTAAATAGTGGTTATTCAAAATAATAATTTTCACGCCAATGTTATAGGCGCTCACTGTCGCCAGCTCCTGAATGTTCATCTGAATAGAACCGTCACCGGCAATCACAACTACTTGCGATGAAGGATTACCTATTTTTGCGCCGATAGCGGCAGGGAATCCATAGCCCATAGTCCCCAAACCGCCGCTGGATAGAAAATGGCGGGGGTAATCAAACTTATAAAATTGCGCCGCCCACATTTGGTTCTGTCCAACTTCCGTCGATATTATCGCTTTACCTTTCGTCTGGGAATAAACCAACTCGACCACATACTGCGGTTTTATTTTAGATTTACTCTTCCTGTATTTTAAAGGATGCTTGGTTTTAAGTTCTTTTATCCGTTTAGACCAAAACTTTAAATCTGCCATCTTCTTGGGATTAATCTCTTCGATCAGCTGGCCCAAAATATTCTTAGCGTCGCCGACAATAGGAACATCAACCTTGATATTTTTGCTTATCGAAGTAGGATCAATATCAATATGTATAATCTTTGCTTGCGGAGCGAACTCTTGGATTTTACCGGTGACGCGGTCGTCGAAACGTCCGCCCACGGAAATCAAGAGATCGCTCTCGGTAATCGCCATGTTAGCGTAAACTGTACCGTGCATACCCGGCATACCCAAGAACAAAGGATCACTAGCGGGGAAACCCCCCATGCCCATTAATGTCGCGGTAACAGGTATATTCAGTCGCTTGGCAAAATCAGTAAGCTCCTTACTGGCGTCGGCTAAAATTACGCCGCCGCCGGCGATAATCACCGGCCTTTCCGCTTTATAAATCAGACTCAAGGATTTTTTTATCTGGCCGGGATGACCGAAATAAGTCGGCCGGTAACTTCGCAGATTCACATCTTTGGAATAATCGAAATCAGCCTCCTGCAGCTGTATATCAACGGGAATATCGATTACCACCGGACCGGGCCGGCCGGTACGGGCGAGGAAAAAAGCTTCCTTGATCGTAGCCGCCAGTTCGCGCACGTCTTTAACCAAATAATTATGTTTACTTATAGAACGCGTGATACCGGTAACATCAGCCTCTTGAAAAGCGTCATTGCCGATTAAAGAAGTCTTAACTTGTCCGGTAATCGCCACTATCGGTATCGAATCCATATAAGCGGTGGCAATGCCGGTTGTTAAGTTAGTAGCGCCGGGGCCGGAAGTAGCCGTACAGACACCGACTTTACCGGTAGAACGGGCGTAACCGTCGGCGGCGTGAGCGGCGGCCTGTTCATGACGG